>CAZDNN010000026.1:5886-22903 GCA_964506385.1 uncultured Planctomycetota bacterium | reverse complement strand
TCATCTCAGGAGGCAAGCCGTGCCGATAGCGATGGACCGACGCTCGTTCCTGGCCACGATGGGCAAGGCCGCACTGGCAGGCGGCCTGCTGGCCGGCGGCCGGCTGGCGCCGGCCGGGGAGGGCCAGCGGAAGCTGCCCAACATCGTCATCGTCTTCACCGATGACCAGGGCTATCAGGATCTCGGTTGCTTCGGCTCGCCGGACATCCAGACCCCGAACATCGACCGCATGTGCCGCGAGGGAATGCGGTTCACCGACTTCTACGCCGCCCAGCCCGTGTGCAGCGCGTCGCGGGCCGCGCTTCTGACCGGCTGCTATCCCAACCGCATCGGCATCCTCGGCGCCCTCGGGCCGAAGGCGAGGCACGGCATCAGCGACGACGAAATGACCCTTGCCGAGCTCGCCAGGCAGAAGGGCTACGCCACCGCCGCCTATGGCAAGTGGCATCTCGGCCACCACCCGCAGTTCCTCCCCACCCGCCACGGCTTCGACGACTACTTCGGCCTGCCGTATTCGAACGACATGTGGCCCTATCACCCAGGCGTCCGCCACCTGCCGATGGAGCAGCGGCTCAAGCGCTGGCCCCACCTGCCGCTCATCGAGCGAGAGAAGATCGTCAACCCCAAGGTCACGCCCGAGGACCAGACCCACCTGACGACGTGGTACACCGAGCGGGCCGTCCGCTTCATCGAGGAGCACAAGGACGGGCCGTTCCTGGTCTACGTCGCCCACTCGATGCCCCACGTGCCGCTCTTCGTCTCCGACAAGCACAAGGGCAAGAGCCCGCGGGGGCTCTACGGCGACGTGATCATGGAGATCGACTGGTGCGTCGGCCAGATCCTCAAGACCCTCGAAAAGCATGGCCTGGACGACAACACCCTGGTGATCTTCACCTCCGACAACGGCCCGTGGCTCAGCTACGGCGAGCACGCCGGCCGCGCGCTCCCGCTCCGCGAGGGCAAGGGCACGACCTGGGACGGCGGCGTCCGCGAGCCCACGGTCATGCGATGGCCGGGCAGGATCCCCGCGGGCAGGGTCTGCCGCGAGCCGGCCATGACCATTGACATCCTCCCCACCATCGCCGAGATCATCGGCGGGACGCTCCCGGAGCATCCCATCGACGGGAAGAGCATTCTCCCGCTGATGAAGGGCGAGGAGGGCGCCAGGAGCCCTCACGACGCGCTCTACTTCTACTGGGGACGCCACCTCCAGGCCGTGCGCAGCGGCCGCTGGAAGCTCCACTTCCCCCACACCTACCGCACGCTGGCGGGCAGGCCCGGCGGCAAGGGCGGGATCCCAGCCCCGTACTCCCAGGGCAGGACGGGCCTCGCCCTCTACGACCTGGAGACCGACATCGGCGAGACCACCAACGTCGCCGACCAGCATCCCGAGATCGTCAAGCAGCTCCAGGGCCTCGCTGACAATGCCCGCAAGGAACTCGGCGACTCGGCGACGAAGCAGCGGGGCGCTGGTGTGAGGCCGGCGGGCAGATTGCGCTCGTAGGCGCCCGCGCAAACGCTGCCGGCGCGGCGGGCCGCACGGTTTGACTCGTGCGCGCGCGGGGCGCTATAATCACCCGATGCTGACGATAGACCACCTGCACAAGCGATATGGCCAGAAGCCGGCCGTGCGGGATCTCTGCCTGGAGGTTGCCGCCGGCGAGCTCTACGCTTTCCTCGGGCCGAACGGCGCGGGGAAGACGACGACTCTGAAGTGCGTCGTCGGGCTGCTGCGGCCCAGCGAAGGCCGCGTGGTGGTGGACGGGCACGACGTGCAGGCCGAGCCGATCGCGGCGAAGCGCGTGATGAGCTATGTGCCGGACCGCCCGTACCTGTACGAGAAGCTGTCGGGGCGTGAGTTCCTCGCCTTTGCCGGCCGGATGTATGGCGTCGATCGCCTGACTTGTGCCCGCCGGGCGGACGAGCTGCTGGCGCTGTTCGACGCGAGCGAGTGGGCCGACGAGTTGTGCGAGAACTACTCGCACGGGATGCGGCAGAAGATCGTCATGTCGGCGGCGCTCATCCACGACCCGCGGGTTCTCGTCATCGACGAGCCCATGGTCGGGCTCGATCCGCTCAGCGCCAGGACCGTCAAGACGGTGCTTCGCGAGCGCGTGGCGGACGGCTGCGCCGTCCTCATGTCCACCCACACACTGTCGGTGGCCGAGGAGGTGGCCGACCGTGTCGGCATCATTCATCGGGGACGGCTCATCGCCGAGGGGACCTGCGAGGAGCTTCGGCGTCAGGCCAGCGCGCGAGGGCGGCTGGAGGACATCTTCCTGGAGCTGACCGCCGGCGTCGAGGCAGGCGCGGCGGGCGCCGCAGCCGCTGCGGCCGAGTGAGCGAGACCGCCATCAGGACGGGCATCGTCGAGGCAGTGCCGTGAGTGGCTACGAGGGCGATCCGCAGGACCGCGCGCCGGAGGTGCTCGCGCCCCTGTTCGAGCGCTGTGAGACCATCGCGTTCCGCGGCGGCGTGGTGTTTCGAGGCCCCGCCAGCGCATACTGTCTGCGCCACAGGCGGGACGTCGAGACGGGCCTGGCACAATTCCCCGGCGAGTATGCCTTCGAGACGCTGGACGGGCGGGCCTACCTGACGGTCACTGTGCCGTCGCAGGACGCGCCGCGGGTCAATCGGGTGCTGCACGTCGCGCTGTTCGCCGCGACGGTGGTGACGACACTGGTGGCGGGCGCGGAGTGGCGGTTCGACCAGTTCCTTGGCGAGCTGGGTGGGAGCTTGATGGGGCTGTCGGGCAGCCTGGGCCTGGGCGAGCTGGCGCGGCAGTTGCTGATGCAGGGCGGGGCGTTCTCGGCGGCGATCCTGGCGGTCTTCGCGGCTCACGAGTTTGGCCACTACGCCATGGCGCGCCACCACGGCATGTTGGTCACGCCACCGTTCTTCCTGCCAGGGCCGCCGCCGATCCCGCCGTTCGGCACGTTCGGGGCGATCATCCGGATCCGCAGCCCGCTGATGCACCGGCGGGCGCTGCTGGACGTTGGGCTGGCGGGTCCGCTGGCGGGCATGGTGGTGGCGCTGCCCGTGCTCATCTACGGCCTGCTGCACAGCGAGTTCGCCGTCGCGCGCTACTGGGAGCCCGATGCCTACCAGTTCGGCCACTCGCTGCTGACGTGGGGGCTGGCGCGCCTGCTGGTGGGCACGCCGCCGGCGGGGTACGTGCTGGACTGGATGTCGAGCCCCTTCGCGTGGGCGGGGTGGATCGGGCTGCTGGTGACGGCTCTGAACCTGCTGCCGGTGGGTCAGCTCGACGGGGGGCACGTCGCGTACGCGCTGTTCGGCAAGCGTCAGCGGCTCGTGGCCTACTTCGCCCTGGGCGTGCTGCTGTCGCTTGCGGCGCTGCGGTTCCCCCCGTGGGTCGTATGGTGTGCGGCCATGACGCTGTGGATGCGGCCGAGCCATCCGCCGGTGGTCTTCGAGGACGTGGGGCTGGACCCCGTGCGCCGGGCACTCGGGTGGCTTGGCATCGTGCTGCTGATCCTGGTGTTCCTGCCTGCGCCTGTGGCAGGCGTGAGCTGAGCCAACGGCTGGAGGGAAGCCCATGGAACGGGTGAACGAGACGGATCTGGCGTATCGGAACGGTGATTCGGGGCCGAAGTATCTCTTCCGCGGCCCGCGGATCGACTGGGGCGTCCTGCGGTTCCTCCCAGGCCAGGAGCTGGGCACCCACTACCACGAGCAGGTCGAAGAGACCTTCTACTTCACCCGCGGCACGCCGCTGGTCGTCGTCAACGGCGAGGAGCATCGCGTGCGGGTGGGCGACGCCTTCCGCATGGAGCCGGGCGACGTGCACAACATCATCAATGACACCGGCGAGCCCATCGACGCGGTGTTCATCAAGAGCGCCTACCTGCCGGAAGACAAAGTCAAGGCGTGAGGCTTGAGGCGTGAGGGGAGGGCGAGGCTCCCGCCGAGCCGCGAGGCGCCGGAAGGGGCTACTCAGCCGAGTGACGCTGGAGCGATGCTGTGTGCGTCCCGGCGCTGGAGCATCGGGACGAGGATGGGTGCCTGAGGCGTGAGCACAATCGGCAATCGGCAATCGGCAATCGGCAATCCCCGCCCGCTGGTGTTCATCGACCTCGAGACGACGGGGCTCGATGAGCAGGCGTCGGAGATCATCGAGTTCGCCGGCGTCCGCGTCGTGGCTGGGGAGGCGGTCGAGGAGTTCTCGCAGCTTGCGAACCCTGGGCAAGCGCTGCCGCTGGCGATCACGAAGCTGACAGGCATCCGCGACGCCGACCTGCGTCGGGCGAGGCCGAGCCACGTCGTGCTGTCAGACTTCCTGCGCTTCATCGGCGACGACGTGGTGGTGGCGCACAACGCGGCGTTCGAGCGCAAGTTCCTCGCCGCCAAGTCCGACGGCTACTTCCGGAACACGATGCTCGACACCCTCGAGCTCGCCCGCATTCTGTGGCCGACTTTCCCGCACCACGATCTCGACACGCTTATCGCCGAGCTGGAGCTCGAAGTGGGCGAGCGTCACCGCGCGCTGGACGACGCGCGGGTGCTCATCGTCCTGTGGGAGCGGCTGGTGGCGCGGCTGGACGCGCTGCCGCTGGAGGTCGTCTCGGCGGTGGCGATGGTCGCGGCGCGGGCGCCGTGGCCGGCGCGACGCCTGTTCCTCGAGGCCGAGGAGCGGCGGATGACGAGCATCCTCGACGTGGCGGCCTCTCGCTATGGCAGGGCATTCGCCGACCACGGCGAGCTGCTCGACCGCGCCCGCGATGCACGCCGCAAGAGCGACCCGAGCGAACGCCCGCCGCCGAGGCCCATCGACGTGGAGGAGCTGCGAGCCGCGTTCGGGGCGGGCGGCGTGTTCGAGCAGCGCATCCCCGGCTACGAGATTCGGCCTCAGCAGGTGCGGATGGCCGAGCTGGTCTCCCAGGCCTTCAACGAGGGCAAGCACCTGCTCGTCGAGGCGGGCACGGGCGTCGGCAAGTCCATGGCCTACCTCTTGCCCGCCATCCGCTGGGCACAGGCCAACGGCGACAAGATCGTCGTCTCGACCAATACCAAGAATCTCCAGGAGCAGCTCTTCTACAAAGACCTGCCGCTCCTGGCGGCGACATGCGGCCTCGACGTGCGGACCGCGCTGATCAAAGGCCGCGGCAACTACGTCTGCGTCCGCAAGCTGCTCTACCTCCTCGATGAGTCCGAGCGCGAGCTGACGGAGGAGGAGCACGTCGCGCTGCTGCCCGTGCTGGTGTGGGCGGCGGAGACCGAGGTGGGCGACGTCGCCGAGTGCACGGGCTTCCTGGCCTTACGCGAGCGCGACCTGTGGGCGAAGCTCTGCGCGTCGAGCGAGGAGTGCCCCGGACCATACTGCCGCCACCGCAACCGCTGCTTCCTGAACCGCGCGCGGGCGCTCGCCATGACCAGCGACGTGGTGGTCGCCAACCACGCCGTCGTCTTCGCCGAGCTGGCACTCGACAGCGTTGTCCTGCCGGACTACGCCCACCTGATCTTCGACGAGGCGCACAACCTCGAGGACGCAGCCACCGACTTCCTCGGCTGCGAGATCGACCACTGGACCGTCCGCCGCGTGGTCCAGCGCCTGCTGCGCCACGACCGCGGCCGCCACGACCGCGGCCTGCTGCCGAGCATCCGCTACCGCCTCAAGAAGGGGCGGGAGACCTCGCTGACCGACAGCGAGAAGCACCTCGACAAGATGATCCTCGCCGCCTACCCGCACGTCGAAGCCGTCGAGGAGCGGCTGGAGACGTTCCTGCTGTCCATCGGCCAGGTGCTCCGTGCCTCTGGCAAGCGGGACGACACGATTCGCTACGATGCGGCGCACCGCGACCCGCACGCCTGGGCGGCGGTCGAGGGCGAGAAGCAGGGGCTGATCTCCGTCATCGGGAAGCTGCGGGCCGAGCTGGCACGCATCGCCGAGCAGCTCGAAGCCCCCGACGAGCGGACCTTCCCGTACCGCACCGAGTCGCTCTATGACCTCCAGGGCGTGCGCGCCACCCTCGCGCAGTTCGAGCACGACCTGGAGTTCCTGGTCGCTGCCGACGACGAGGGCTACGTCTACTGGGTCGAGCGCTACGGCCGCGGGCGGCGGCCCCGCCACCGGATCGCCGCGGCGCCGATCCGCGTCGGGCCGCGGCTCAAGGAGCTGCTCTACGACGCGAAGGACACCATTGTCTTCACCTCCGCGACCCTGTCGGCGGCAGGCAAGTTCGACTTCCTGAAGGACCGCATCGGGCTCGACCTGCTCGAGGCCGAGCGGCTGCTGGCGGAGGACGTCGGGTCGCCGTTCGACTACGACCGCCAGATGCTCGTGTGCGTGCCGGCGTTCGTGCCGGAGCCGGAGCGTGAGAGCGGCGATTTCACGGCGGCGGTGGGCAGGCTGCTGCCCGAGGTCTTCAGGGCGACGGGGGGGCGGGGCCTCGCACTATTCACGTCCTACTCGATGCTCAACGAGGTCTACGGCCCGTTGAAGGCGGCCATGGAGGCCGAGCAGATCCTGGTGCTGGGCCAGGGCATCGACGGGGAGCGGAGGGCCATCACGCGGATGTTCCGCCGCGAGACCAGCTCGGTGCTGCTGGGGACGGACAGCTTCTGGGAGGGGGTGGACGTGCCCGGCGAGGCGCTGACGTGCCTGGTCGTGGTGAAGCTGCCTTTCGCCGTGCACACGGCGCCGGTGGTGCAGGCTCGGTGCGAGGAGGTCGAGTCGCGGGGCAAGAGCGCCTTTATCCACTACACGCTGCCGAGCGCCGTCATCCGCTTCAAGCAGGGGGTGGGGCGGCTGATCCGCACGAAGAGGGACTATGGGGTGGTCGTGGCGCTCGACCGCCGCGTGCTGACCCGGCGTTACGGGATCGCCTTCCTGCGTTCCCTGCCGACCGTTCACCGGACATGCGTGAACCCGAAGCACCTATGTGATATGATCCGCGCGTTCCTCGAGGCCAGGGAGGAAGAGGCGGCGAGCCGCGAGCCATAGGGTGCACACGATGAGCGTTCCCATCGACCTCCGCAGCGACACGGTGACCAGGCCGTCACCCGCGATGCGCCGGGCCATGGCCGAGGCCGAGGTCGGCGACGACGTGCTAGGCGAGGACCCGACGATCATCCGCCTCCAGGAGGCGTGCGCCGGCCTCTATGGCATGGAGGCCGCCCTGTTCGTGCCCTCCGGCACCATGGCCAACCAGGTGGCCATCAAGACTTGGACCCACGCCGGCGACGAGTTGATCTGCGAGCGCAACTGCCACGTCCTCAACTACGAGAGCGGCGCCATCGCAGGGATCTCCGGCGTCCAGGTCAACGCCGTAGAGGCCCCACGCGGCATCCTGACGCCAGAGCAGGTCGAGGCGTGTATCCGCCCCGGCAACGTCCACTACGCGCCGACCACCCTGGCCTGCATCGAGTGCACGCACAACCGAGGCGGCGGCTCCATCTACCCGCTGGAGAACGTGCGGGGCATCTCCGAGGTGACTCTGCGCCACGGGATACGCCTGCATCTCGACGGTGCGCGGCTGCTCAATGCCTGCGTGGCCACGGGCCTGAAGGCCACCGACTACACGCAGTACTGCGATTCGGCCACCCTGTGCTTCTCGAAGGGGCTGGGCGCGCCCGTCGGCTCGGTGGTGTGCGGCCCGGCCGCGTTCATCGAGCGGGCGCGGCGGTGGCGGAAGATGCTGGGCGGCGGGATGCGCCAGGCGGGGATCATCGCCGCAGGGGCGCTCTATGCCCTCGAGCACAACGTCGAGCGGCTCGCCGAGGACCACGCGAACGCCAGGCTCCTCGCCGACGGCCTCGCCGTCATTGACATCCTCGACCTGAACCCCGATGAGGTGGAGACCAATATGGTCTTCTTCGACTGCCACCGCACGGGGATGACGGGCGCCGAGCTGGCCGAGCGGATGGCCCGCGAGGGCGTGCTGATGCTGGCCACGGCGCCGTACCGCATCCGCCTGGTGACCCACCTCGACGTGAGCCGCGAGCAGATCGTGCAGGCTGTCGAGGCATTCAAGCGGGTTCTGATGTTCGTGTGAGGGTGACTGTTCAGCCGGCTGAAGTGCCGTCGAGCCGCCGCAGGCGATTGGCACGCTTTTTGACACGTCTGAAGGGTGAGGGCGAGGCAGAAAGAAGGTCTCCGGGACCGCCTTTGCCTGGCGAGCTGGCCATATGAGGAAGCCAAGGCCTGGCCCCCTGGAGCAGGCTTTTCTGCCTCGCCCTCTGAGAAAAAGACAGCGTGCAAAAAGGCGTGCCAATTGTCTGCGGCGGCGGGCCCGCACTTCGCTGAAGTGTTACGTGTGAGGAAGGGCTACCGTGTCGGACGCCGATAGCCCGCGCATCGTGATTGCGGGGATGGGCGCCATCTCGCCGGCGGGCAACTCCGTCGCGGCGTTCTGGGAGAGCCTGTCCGGGGGCCGCGACTGCATCGCGCCGATCACCCTGTTCGACGCCACGCCGTTCCGCAGCCAGTTGGCGGGCGAGGTCAGGGACTTCCCGCTACCGCCTGGGGCGAGCCGGGCCAACGCCTTCGCCCTGGCGGCGATGGAGCAGGCGGTCGCCGACGCGGGCCTCGAGGGGGACGCGCTGGCCGAGGCGGGGGTGGTGCTGGCGACGAACTTCGGGGGCTGTGGCAGCGCGGAGCGTTTCCTTACGGCGCGCCTGGAGGGCGAGATCCCCGATGCACGGTGGCTGCGGGAGTATGACTTCGGCGCCGCGACGCGGCAGGCCGTCGAGCGCTGGGGCTTCCGTGGGCCGGTGGCCGTGCTCTCGCTGTCGTGCGCCTCAGGGGTCGGCGCCATCGGCTATGCGATGGACCTGATCCGCAGCGGCCAGTGCGAGCGGGCCGTGGCCGGCGGCTACGACGAGCTGTCGCGCCTGAGCTACAGCGGCCTGAGCGCCATGCGGGCCGTCACGCCCGAGGCGATCCGCCCCTTCGACAAGAACCGCAAGGGCACCCTCTTCGCCGAGGGCGCGGGGATGGTGGTCGTCGAGACGCTGGACTCGGCAAGGCGGCGGGGCGCGGCCATCCACGCCGAGGTCCTCGGCCACGCGATGAACAACGATGCCTTCCACATGACTGCCCCCGACCAGACGGGCTTGGGGATCACGACGGTCATGCGGACGGCTCTCGCCGACGCCGGGGTCGGGCCCGACGCGATCGACCACGTGAACGCCCACGGCACGGGCACGCAGTACAACGACAAGATCGAGACGGCCGCCATCAAGGCCGTCCTCGGCGGCCATGCCCGTGACATCACGGTGACGGCCAACAAGTCGATGATGGGCCACACCTGCGGCGCCGCAGGCACCCTCGAGAGCATCTGCACGATCCTCACCATGCAGACGGGCATCGTCCCGCCCACCATCCGCTACGAGACGCCCGACCCCGAGTGCGACCTCGACTACGTGCCCAACGAGCCGCGGGAAGCCTCTGTGCGCACCGCGCTCTGCAACGCCTACGGCATCGGCGGCACCAACGCCGCCATCGTCCTCCGACGATTCGAGGACGAGCGAGCGGGGAATGTCGAATGACGAACGCCGAATGTCGAATGTCGGATGTCGTGTTGCGGCTGGGCTCCGCTCTTGCCCTCTCCGCACTTCTCACTTTTGCCTTCTGCCTTTTGCCTCTTGCCTTTGCTCTTGCTTCTGAGGCCGACCTCTGGGTCAAGCTGCCATCGGGCACGACGCCGCTGACGGAACTGGGTGCCTATCGTGTCGTCTACCAGCTCGACGGCGGCGACCCGGTGGAGATGCCGCCCGGCTGGTCGGGCGATTTCACCGACGACGTGGGGATCGCCTACTACGAGCACGGGCGGGTGGCCGGCCGCAGGGCGCACGTCATCCACTGCCCCTGGCGTCGCGGGCCGGGCTCCGTGCGCCTGGAGTACGCCCTCGAGCTGCCCGACGAGAAGCCTATCGTCTTGACCTTCGGCATCGCCATGCGGCCCGACGTCGTCGGGAAGAGCGACGGCGTGACCTTCATCGCCGACCTGTGCGAGGACGTCCTCTGTCGGCGCCTGATGGCCGAGCACTACACGAAGGGCGAGTGGAAGGACTTCCGCTTCGACCTGTCGGAGTATGCGGGCCGCCGCATCCACCTCGGCTTCCAGGTCGAGCCCGGCCCCGAGCGCAACTCGAGCTTCGACTTCTCCATGCTCGGCGAGCCGACGCTCACCATCGGCCGGGCGGCGGACACGGGGCAGACGCTGCTCCGCGACATTGTCCGCAGCCGCGCCTACCGCGAGACCGAGGCACGCGACCTGCGGCCCCTCGCCAGCACGCCCGTCAACGGCGTCGTGCCCAGCACCAACGACCCCCACCTGACCCTCGTCGAGAAGACCGGTGGCGCCTGGCGGTTCCTCTACGTGGGCGACGACTGCCGCATCGAGTACCGCTATCCGCTCGCCGACGGCTCCCTCTCCGCGCTGACGGCGCAGGTGGACTCCTCGCCGCCGATCCGCCCGTGCCAGGGCGGCGGCGTGCAGTTCGGCACCGACCAGCTTCACGTCTATCGCAAGCCCGAGCGGGCGGAGCTGGCAGGCGAGCGCCTCGAAGGCGACCGCGTGGCCGTGACCTGGCGCTACCATCTGGGTGACCGCTCGGCGGTGGTGACGTGGCGGTTCCGCCTGGTCGGCAAGGCGCTGGCGATCGAGGCCGTCTCGGAGGGGCGGGACATTGGCCGCCTGTCGCTCGGCCAGCCGTGGACGAAGAGCCTGCGCCGCCGCATCCGCCTGCCGTACCTGGGCACGGGCCAGGCATACTTCCTGCGCCCGCAGCACGTCTACGTGATGAGCTACCTCGACTGGTCGCGGTCCATGGCCACGCGAACGCCGGCGACCGAAGCCTGCTACGTGCCGCGCCTCGACGGCACGCGGAACCCCCTTCGGGAGACAGGCTACGTCGCCGTCTCGCCCGAGCTGGGCGAGGTGCTGCCCAACATCCCGTGGCCGCCGTCCCCCTACCTGGTGGCCCTGGCGCCGCGGACGATGCTGGACATCTGGGGCGGCACCTACGACCAGGGGGCCGAGCTGCTCCGCACGCTGAAGAGCTACGGCGTGGACGATGCCGCGGTGATCTGGCACAACTGGCAGCGGTACGGCTACGACGTGAAGCTCCCCGACCATCTGCCCGCCAACCCCGCTCTCGGCGGCGACGAGGCCATGAAGCGCCTGGCCGCCGCCGCCCGCGACGTCGGCTACGTTTTCTCGCTCCACGAGAACTACATCGACTTCTACCCCGACGCGCCGAGCTATAACGCCAGCGACGTGGCGCTGGACGAGCGGGGGAAGCCCTGGAAGGCCTGGTATCACCCCGGCACGAAGGTCCAGAGCTGGGGCTTCAAGGCCACCCGCACGATGCCGTATGCGAAGGCGAACACGCCGGAGATCGCCCGGCGCTTCGGCACCACGGCCGCCTACCTGGACGTGCATACCTGCGTGACGCCCTGGCGCTACGTGGATCACGACCCGAAGACAGAGCTAGCGGCAGCGGCGCTCGCACGGGTCAAGCTCAACCGCGAGCTGTTCCAGTTCATGCGCGACCAGCATGGCGGCCCGCTCTTCGGCGAGGGGGCGAGCCACTTCTACTGGGCGGGGCTGGTGGATGGTGTGGAGGCGCAGGTCGGCGGCGGCGAGGACCGCGACGTGCTCGTCGATTTCGACCTGCTGAAGCTCCACCCCCAGATGGTCAACCACGGGATGGGCTACTACAGCCGCTGGCTGCGGACGGGGCGGGAGACGAGGTGGTGGGTCGAGGCGCCGACGCCGGCCCAGCTCGACAAGTACCGCGCGCAGGAGATCGCCTATGGCCACGCCGGCTTCGTCGGCGAGCCCTGCGTGCGCATCCCGTACTTCGTCTGGCGGGAGCACAACATCGTGGCACCCGTCCAGGCCCTCTACGGGGCGGCGCGGGCCACCGAGATCCTCTATGAGGTGGACGGCCGGCTCGTCACCAGCTCCGCCGCCGTGCCGGCCGGCCAGCTCGATCGCGTCCGCGTGACCTACGACAGCGGCCTGGTCGTCCACGTGAATCTGCGCGAAGCCCCCTGGCGGGTCGGGCGCTACCGGCTCCCGCAGTTCGGCTTCCTCGCCCAGGCGCCGGGGCTGCTGGCCTGCACGGCGCTGGAGAACGGCACCATCGTTGACTACGCCGAGAACGAGCGGACGCTCTTCGCCGACGCGCGCAGCTATGTCTACCGCCCCTGGGAGCAGGGCCTGCGCGACGTCGAGCCCAGGCTGAAGGGGCTGAAAGACAACGGCGACGGCACGATCGGCGTGACCTACGAGTGGGTGGTCAACGAGGCGCTCGGCCGCGACTACACGGCCTTCGTCCACTTCGTCGAGCCGGGAACGAGCAACGGCGAGGGCATCCGCTTCCAGGACGATCATCCCGTGACGGCCTCGCGGTGGCGGAAGGGGGAAGTGGTAGCCGATGGCCCCCGTCGCGTCGCGCTGCCGAAGGACGACGAGGTGGCGACCTATGACATCGTCATCGGCCTCTATGCGCCCGGCGAGCCCCGCGTGGCGCTCAAGGGCGTGCAGGAGGGCGATCGCCGCATCCTCATAGGCCGCATCGCCGTCGAGCGTGAGGGCGGAGAGGTCAAGAGTGTCAAGCGACTGCCCATCGAGGACGTGAGCCGGGCGCAGCGCGACCTGCGCAAGCGGTTCGACGAGCGGATGAACCTGACGGGACGGAAGGTCGCCTTCGGTCCGGTGCGCACCGACGGCTCCTTCAAGCTCTACAGGAAAGGCAACGGTCTCACCGTCGTGCCGTATCCGCGGGACCGCGTGTTCACGATCGAGCTGGACACGCGGCGGCTGGCCCCTGGGGTGAAGGGGCAGGTCGTGGCGATCGATGCCTACGACACGGACGGCATGCGGCTCGGCGGCGGCCGCGGCGTGCTGACCCACGGCTGGCTCGGCTTCCGCACGGAGCTGCCGGGTGCCGCGCGGTACGAGATCACGTTCGCCGAAGTGGAAGGACAATGAGCAGGCACGAGGCGGTGATCACAGGCATCGGCTGCATCAGTCCGCTGGGCTTTTGCCCCGGCGAGCTGTCGGCGACGCTGGCCGACGGGCACGCGGCGATCCGGGAGATCGAGCGGTTCGAGACAGGCGCCTACACCTGCCGGTTCGGCGCCGAGGTCAGGGGATTCGAGCTCGCGGAGTTCATCGACTCGAAGAAGACGTACCTCGACCGGACGTCCGCCTTTGCCCTGGCGGCGTGCGCATCGGCGCTGCGCGATGCCCACTGGCACGAGGATGGGGAGATCGGCCTCGTGCTGGGCACGGCGTGGGGCTGCATGGACTCCCTCGAGCTGTTCGCCGAGAAGCTGGTGGGCGGGAACCCCAAGTTCGTCTCGCCCCTGCCGTTCACCCACAGCTACGCCAACGCGCCGAACAGCCTGGCGGCCATCGAGTTCAAGCTGCGGGGCTTCAGCGCCTGCTTCACCTGCGGGCACGTCTCGGGGATGGCGGCGGTGGAGTGCGCCTGCCAGCGGGTGGAGTTGGGGAAGGACGCGCGGGTGCTGGCAGGCGGCTCGGAGTCGCTGTCGGAGCCGGTGTTCCACGGCTACGACCTGCGCGGGCTGCTTCACGCGGGCGGCGACCCTCGGCCCTATGATGCAGGCTCAGACGGGATGATCCTGGGGGAGGGCGCAGCGGTGTTCGCCATCGAGAGCGCGGAGGCGGCGCGCGAGCGTCACGCTACCGTCTTCGCCCGGATGCTCGGCCACGCCTCCACAGCCGGGCGGGGCCTCGCCGATGCGCTGGGCCGGGCAATGGCCGCGGCATTGGAGCGGGGCGGAGCCGCGCCCGCGGACGTGGATCTGGTCGTCGGCGCCGGCTGTGGGCTGCCGGAGCTGGATGGGGCAGAGCTCGAGGCGATCCGCGCCGTGTTCGGTGACGCTCGCCCGATGCTGACATCGGTCAAGCGGCTCCTGGGGGAGGGGATGGGCGCCGGCGGCCCGATGTCGCTCTGCGCCGCCGTGATCGCCTGCCTGGAGGACCGCGCTGTGCCGCCGGTCGTCCTCGACGAAACGCCGTCGCCAGAGGGGGTGGACCTGGTATCCGGCGAGGGCCGCCCAGCCGACGTGCGCACCGTGCTTGTCAACGCCGCCGATCCCGGCGGCTCCTGCATCAGCCTTCTGATCGCTTTCCCAGACAGCTAAGCCACGCTCTCGCCTGGGCTTGTCTGCTTCCCCGGACGCGGTTGCATGGGATAGGTGGACGGGCGTGGGCCTCGGCGATGCCTCCTGGCCTGGCACGCGCACCATCCGAGATGCATGTGCTGCCTGCGGCGAGGCTTAGGGCCTCGCACCGGATCGCCTATGCCGTGCGGAGCCGTCGGCACAGTATTTGCTGTGTGTCACTCGGAGGAGCGTCTGGCCCCTGCGCAGTCAGCGGGAACGGACGCGCGATGAGGCTCAATCCATCCAGGAGAGCGCGAATGCGTGCCACGCGAGTGCTCAGCGTTGTGGCTCTGGCCCTCTGTCTGACGGCGAGCGGGTCCTGGGCGGTGACGGTCGCCGACTATACCGGCGACTTCGTCCCTGGCGCCTTCAACGGCCAGACGCGGCCGGCCGCGCTGGCCGACGGCTGGGACTACATGTGGAACGCGAACGCCGCCATCGGGACGGCAGCGGGGAACTACTCGAGCCTGAAAGCCTGGGGCACCGCGTACAACTTCGATGGTGCAGGCGGCCTGCCACGAGCCAACCCAGCGGCCTATGACTACCTCCACAGCACGGGCGGCCACCCCGGCCGGGGCTCGTCGCAAGGCGCCGGCTTCGACCGCTACGCCATCGGCGCCTACGAGATCCAGCCCGGCGAGGCAGGGTTCCTCCAGATCGCCAACAGCTCGGTGTCGGTGACGAGCGGGAACAGCGGCGGCGTCGAGACGCGGGTGTATGTGAACGACACGCTGAGGACCAGCTTCGTCGCGGCCGGCGCCGCTGGCCCCAACCACTTCGACATGGCGCTCGGGCCAGTCAGCGTCGGCGACAAGGTCTACGTGGCCGTCGGGCCGAACGTTCACGACGGCTTTGACACCTTCGGCCTCGGCTACCGACTCGAAACGACCACCGACGCATCCACCGTCCTCTGGGACGCGAACGGCAGCCTCCCGGTGGACGGGGGGACGGGCAACTGGGATACGGCCAATGCCCGTTGGTACTCGGCCGCCGGCTCCTACACCACGTGGAACAACGGAGCCGCCCTGAACGCCAACTTCGGCCCCGCGGCCGGCACCGTCACCCTCACGGAGCCGATCACGGCGCGCAGCCTGACCTTCGGCGCGGGCGGCTACACCATCGACGGCGCCAGCACGCTCACCCTCACCGGCGCCGGCACCAGCGGGCCTGGCCCGGCGACGCTCAACGTGGTCTCGCAGGACCCGACGACGATCGCAGCGGCCATCGCGAGCTCGGCGCACGTCAACAAGATCGGCCCGGGCACGCTCATCCTGACCGGCAACAACACGCTTGGCGCCGAGCTCAGGGCCGCTGGCGGCGAGCTCATCCTGGCCGGCTCATCGGTCACCAACGTCTCGACCGTCGCGAAGGTCGGCGTCACCTCCCACTGGGCGCCGGGCGGCACCAGCGGCACGCTGACCATCCAGGACAACGCCCAGCTCACCGCCCGACACATCTACATGGGTGAGAACTGGGATCCGACGATCAGCGGCATGAAGTGCGTCATCAACCAGACCGGCGGCACGGTGACCACCACCGCCGGCGACGGCGAGAACAACGGCATCCGCATCGGCCACTGGCCCAGCGAGACCAGCACCTACAACCTCAGCGGCGGCACCCTCACCATCGGCGGCGGCGCCGAGCTCGGCATCGCCATCGACGGCACCGGCATCTACAACCAGACCGGCGGCGTCATGAACGCCACCACCGTCGTAGTCAACTGCCGCAACAACGCCAACGGCAACGGCACCTTCACCGTCGCAGGCGGCGTCGCCAACATCGGCGCCGGCGGCATCGTCAACGAGGGCACAGGCCCCGCGGCCGTGAACGTCGGCGGCAGCGGCGGCACCCTCCGCGCCACCGCCTCCTGGGCCTCGTCGCTCGACATGGCCCTCAGCGGCACGGGGAGGGACAACTCGCCCAGGTTCGACACCAACGGCCACAACATCGCCCTCTCCGGCTCGCTCAGTGGCGCAGCGGCCGAGCTCCAGAAGATCGGCGACGGCACCCTCACGCTGACTGGCGCCACCAACACGCTGAACGCGATCGACGCGTCGGGAGGCAATCTCGTCCTGGGCGGCTCGTCGATCACCACCGCCTCGAACCTGGTCCGGGTCGGCACGAGCGACAACTGGGTGGCCGGCGGCGGCAGCGGCACGCTCACCATCCAGGACAACGCCTCGCTGACCACCGGCAGGATCTACATGGGCGAGAACTGGACGCCCAAGATCCCCGGCATGACCGCGACCATCGACCAGACGGGCGGCACCGTCACGATCACGGGCACGACGGGCGAAAACGCCGCCATCCGCATCGGCCACTGGTCGCAGGAGACCAGCACCTACAACCTCAGCGGCGGCGCGCTCAGCATCACGGATCCCAACAACGACCTGGCCATCGGCACCGATGGAACGGGCATCTTCCATCAGACCGGCGGGCAGGCCACGGTCCCCGGCATCCAGGTCAACCACCGCAACGCGGGCGGCAGCGGCACGCTGATCGTCGAGGGCACCGGCGTGATGAACATCGGCGGCCGGGGACTCAAGGTGGCGGCCGGGGCGGCCACGCTCGGCGGCAGCTCGGTCACCACCGTCACCGGCAACGTCTCCGTGGGCGACTGGAACTTCGGTGGCGGGCCCAGCACGCTCACCATCCAGGACAACGCCGTGCTCAACGCCAATGGCACCGAGTTCATGGTCGGCGACAGCAACAGCGTGCCTGGCGCGGTCAACCAGACTGGCGGCACGGTCAACATCGCCGGCCGCACCCGCATCGCCCACTGGCCCAACAACACCAGTGTCTATACCCTCAGCGGCACAGGCGTGCTCAACGCAAACGGGGCGTTCAACGTCG
>CAZDNN010000026.1:0-5786 GCA_964506385.1 uncultured Planctomycetota bacterium | reverse complement strand
GTCTATACCCTCAGCGGCACAGGCGTGCTCAACGCAAACGGGGCGTTCAACGTCGGCTGGGACGGCACCGGCCAGTTTGTCCAGAACGGAGGCGCGTCCCACTTCAACTCCAGCCTCATCATCAACGCGCACAACGGCCCGGGAGCCACGTTCACCCTCAACGATGGCATCGCCGATGCCTCCTACATCGGCATCGGTCGCTGGAGCGGGCGGACCGGCACCCTGAACGTGAACGGCGGGACGCTGACCGTCAGCAACGACCTCGGCGTCGGCGAGGCCAGCGGCTCGGCGGGCCAGGTGAACCACACGGACGGCGACGTCACAGTGGACAGGCTCTGCCGCATCGGCCACTGGTCGAACAACACGAGCACGTACACGATGAGCGGTGGCACCCTGACCCTCTCGGGCACGGGCGCGGTGATCACAGCCCACGGAGAGCGGGCAGGCGTCCTCTACCTCGGCATCGACGGCACGGGCGTCTACACGCAGACCGGCGGCCAGGCCGACGCGTACGGAATCCACCTGGACCACCGCGGCAACACCGGCGGGACCGACACCTTCACGCTCGAGGGCGGCACCTTCACCGTCGGGCCGTACGGCATCGCCAGCAGCAACCCCACCATCGCGGTCAATCTCGGCGGCGGCACGATTCGCGCGTCCGCTAACTTCTCCTTCTTCAGCGGCTCGACGATTCATCCCGTCACCCTCACCGGCACGGGCGGCGACGCGACCATCGACACCAACGGCCACGTGGTCGAGCTGTGGGCCAACCTGAGCGGCCCGGGCGGCTACCGGAAAACCGGCGGCAGCGATCTTGGCCTCCGCGGCACCAACAGCCACAGCGGCGTCACCGTCATCGAGCAGGGCCGCGCCATCGTCTACAACAACAACTCCCTCTCCCCTGCCTCCGACCTCACGGTCAACGGCGACCTCGACCTCTGGAACTACAGCCCCACAGCCAAGTCGCTCTCCGGCACGGGCCGCGTCTTCGCCAACAACGGCCTCCAGATCCTCACCGTGGGCGCCAACGACGGCTCGGGCACCTTCTCGGGCGTCCTCCAGGATCACACCTGGAACGGCGCGGCCCGCATGGGGCTTACCAAGATCGGCGCCGGCGCCCAGACCCTCATCGGCGACCAGACCTACACCGGCCCCACTACCGTCTCCGGCGGCGTCCTCGCCGTCAACAACGCACGGCTCTACACCAACTTCGGCTGGCAGAACCAGGTCATCACGGTCAACAACGGCGGGACCCTCGAGCTCGGCGGCTGGGCCGACGGCGACGCCCAGGGCCTTGGCCGCGTGAGCTTCAACCCGGCCAATCTCGTGCTCAACAACGGCACCGTCCGCTACACCGACACGGCGACTACCGGCCGCGCCGACCGCGGCTTCACCATCGGCGCCGGCGGCGCCACCCTCGATGCCTCGGGTGGCAATACGTTCAGCATCCTCGATCTGGGCCGGCCGTTCCCCATCATCAGCTCCAGCGGCGGCCTGCTCACCCTCACGGGGCCCGGCGACGGTCTCATCACGAAAGCCATCCCCGGCACCGGGGGCGTGGTCAAGACGGGAACCGGCACCTGGACCATCGGCGGCACGAACACGTACACGGGGCCGACCACGGTGGCCGGGGGCACGCTGCGGCTCGACGGCTCCCACACCGGCGGCGGGGCCTACAGCGTCTTCAGCGGCGCCACCCTCACCGGCTCGGGCTCGACGGCCAGCCCCGTGACCGTCCAGGGCGGCGGCATCCTCATGCCCGACGGCGGCCTCGGGACGGGCAGCCTCACCCTCGAGGCAGCCTCGATCTTCGATATCGGCATCGACGGCCTCAGCGTGTTCGACTACCTCGACGTTACCGGCACCGTCGCCATCCAGCAGGCTCTCCTCCAGGTGGCTATGGGCTACATGCCCACGATCGGCGACGAGTTCATCATCATCAACAACGACGGCACCGCCGACCCTGTGGCCGGCATCTTCGCGGGGCTCCCCGAGGGCGGCTACGTCATCCGGGGCATCGGCGGGGGGCCGAACGACCTCCAGATCAGCTACGTCGGTGGCGACGGCAACGACGTGGCCCTCACGACCGTGCCCGAGCCGACGACCCTGAGCCTGCTCGGCCTTGGCGCCCTCGCCGCCTTCCTCCGTCGCCGGCGGCGGAAGTAGTGGGCGTTGTGCAAGAGGGCCCGCAGGCCCTCCGCACCGGCACAGGAGTTGTCGCGCGGCTGTAGCGGCGCGGCACGCTCAATGACCCGAGGCTAACTGGGAGCTGCGAGGAGACTGGACATGCGGACTCGAGACGGGATGCGCGCGGGACTCCACGTTCCCCTGGCAGCCGCGTGCCTGGTGTTGCTTCTGGGCATGCCGGCAATGGGCATCACATACACGTGGGACGGTGGCGGCGCGCCGAGCGTGGACTGGAGCACGGCAGCCAACTGGGATGCGGCCGGAGTGCCGACGAGCGCCTCCTCTACCACCGTCGTTTTCGGCGGCAACACGAACATGGGGACGAGCGGCGCGCGCCTCGATCAGGACATCGCGACGCCCCTGATGCTGAACCGCCTCGTCTCGGAGAACGTCGCCTCCGGCGATGTCGACGTCTACCTGGGCGGCGGCCAGCTTCAGTTCGTGGCCGACGGCGCGACCCAGCCGACCATCCACGCTGACCGTGACCGCTTCCTTCACGTCGGCAACGCCATCGACATCCCCACCGGCACCCTGACCGTCACCAACCGCACCTGGAACATCAACCTCCAGGGCCCCATCACGGGCAGCGGAGCGATCGTGTTCAACACGGGCTCGGGCGGCGGCGGGCTGAACCTCGAGAACGGCGCGAACAGCTACAGCGGCGGCACCACGTACATCCATGCGGGTGGGCCGAACGCCTCGTGGCGGAAGTTCCGGGTGACCAACTCCGGCGCGCTGGGCACCGGCGACGTGACGCTCATCGGCGGCAACCTCAACCCCCACAACCCCGCCACAAACAACCACCCGGGCGGCCTGATCTTCCTCAACGCCGGCCGCACCCACGCCAACGACTTCGAACTCCAGGCCGACTCGCCCATCTTCATCGGCGAACCGGGCGTGGCGGGACACGCCGGGTACACGGTTGACCTGACGGGCAACATCGACCTCAACAACTACGTGCTCTACCTCCGCGGCCGCGGGACCGGGACGATCAGCGGCACCATCAGCAGCACCGGCGGCCCCGGCGGCCTCCTCAAGATGGACCCAGCCACCTGGACGCTCACCTCGCGCAACACCTACGCCGGCGACACCACGGTGAACGCGGGCAAGCTGGTGCTCGCCGCCCCCAACGCCGCCGCCAGCACCATCGGCACGGGCAAGCTCATCATCAACAGCGGCGCGACCGTGGACTCCGGCGTCAACGGCTTCGGCTGGACTTTCCAGAACCCTGTCGAGCTCTACGGCGGCACCCTGAATCAGCTCTCGGCCGACAGCCACATGAACACGATCACTATGCAGGCCGGCACCCTGGGTGGCGCGGGCGAATTCCGCCTGCACCGCGACGTCACCGTCCTGGCCTCTGCCACGGCTTCGACCATCAACACCGCCAACCTGGGCATATGGGAGAGCATGACGTTCGACGTGGCCGACGGTGGGGCGCCCATCGACCTGGACGTCGCGTCGCGCCTCACTGGCGGCGGCACGCTCACCAAGGACGGCCCCGGGACGATGGGGATCCACGGCTCCAACAGCTCCTTCAACGGAAGCGTGGTCGTTGACGGCGGCACCCTGTTGTTCAACGGCGGCGCCAACAGCCATCCCATCGGGTACAGCTCGGCCCGCACGATCACCATTGGCCCCGGCGCGACCCTGACCGCCGCTCAGGAGACCCACAACCCCTTCGGCACCAACGCCGAGCCGCCCAAGGTCATCATCAACGGCGGCACGATGAACACCGCCAGGTACCAGCACATGCGCGACATCGACATGACTGGCGGCATCATCCAGCCCACCGGCACCGAGGCCAGCGGCCTGGACATGAAGAACTCCCCCACCATCCACGTCTTCGCCAGCGGCTCGACCGCCACGATCGCGTCCAAGATGACCTTCAACAGCGGTGCGGTGACCTTCGACGTCGAGGACGGCGCGGCGGCCAACGACCTCGTGGTCTCAGGCGTCATCGTCGGCAGCCAGGGCCTGATCAAGACCGGCACCGGCACGATGCTCCTGTCCAACCGAGGCAACAGCTACACCGGCGGCACGATCGTGGAGGCCGGCACGCTGACCCTCAACGGCCCGAACTCCGGGGTCAGCCTCATCGGCACCGGCCCGCTGACGATCAACTCCAGCGGCCAGGTTGATGCCTACGTCAACGCCTTCGGCTGGACCTATCAGAACGCCATCCACATCAACGGCGGCACCCTCCGCAGCATCGGCGCCGACAGCCACCTCAACACCGTGACTATGACCGGCGGCCTGTTGACGGGCCAGGAGTTCCGTCCCCACGCCATCTTCACCATCAACGCCTCGCCCGATACCGCCGTCATCGACGTCAACACCCTCAACCTGTTCAACACCGTCACCTTCGACGTGGCCGACGGCGCCGCCGACCCTGACCTGCGGATCGACAGCCGCATCGTCGGCGGCAACGAACTCATCAAGGCCGGCCCCGGGACAATGGTGGTCACTAACACGGCCAACAGCTACAGCCGCACGAAGATCGACGCCGGCGTCCTTCAGCTTGGCGCCTCGGGCGTCCTCCCCGACAACGACCTGCACAACAACTGGGGCGGCGGCGGCACCCTCGACCTCAACGGACACGATGAGGCCATCAATCGCCTCGGCGGCAACCCCGACATCATCAATACCGGCGCCGGCACGCCGACCCTGACGATCGGCATCAACAACGGCAACGGCTGGAACTATGGCGGCCAGATCAGCGGCGACCTCGCCATCCGCAAGGCCGGCACCGGCTGGCAACAACTCAGCGGCAACAACACCTACAGCGGCGGCACCATCGTCGATGCCGGCGAGCTGCGGCTGGCCGGCCCCAACGACCCGACGAGCAGCGTCGGCCTCGGCGACCTGGTCATCAACCCCAACGGCACGGTCCGCGCCCTCTCCCACAACGTCCTCGGCCACACGGCCAAGGCCAACATCCCCAACGTCGTCATCAATGGCGGCACCCTCATACCCTACCAGTACCTCCACGTGGCCGACATCGACATGACCGGCGGCGTCATCGAGGCCGGCCCAGCCGGCGGCGCAGGCCTCCAGACCCACGCCTCGACCTTCACCGGCAACGCCGCGGCCGGCACGGCGTTCATCCGCGCCCGCATCCAAGCGGCCATGGGCGACATCGCCTTCGACATCGCCGACGGCGCCGCCGAACCCGACATGCACGTAACGGCGCAGATCTACGGTGGGAACGGCTTCAGCAAGACCGGCGCCGGCACGCTGCTCCTGTCGGGCAGCAACACCTACAGCGGCGCGACCGCGGTCAACGCCGGCACGCTGCTCCTCGACGGCACCCACACGGGCGGCGGGGCCTACACCGTTGGCGACGGCGCCACACTCGGCGGCGCCGGCTCGACCTCCAGCCACGTCACCGTCCAGCAGGGTCACCGGGCGGGATTCGATGGCCATCAGCTTCTGGACCAGCCCCTCGATATCCAGTCCGCTGACCAAGCCTACGCCGCTGCTGATCGTACCCACGTTGATACTCCCTGCCTGAAGGGAAGGTCAAACCGCCTCAAAAATGAAAAGGCTTGATCCGTTCGTGCAGACAGCCTGCTGTAATTCTCCGCCGGCGAACAGGT
>CAZDNN010000025.1:14160-22922 GCA_964506385.1 uncultured Planctomycetota bacterium | reverse complement strand
GAGTCGCCCGTCTTCGAGCTGCGCGGCGACCGCATGTCCTTCCTCGTTGGCGGAGGCGACCACCCCGACACCTACGTCGCCCTCTGCGACGCCGCCACCGGCCGCGAGCTCATGAAGGCCAGCGGCCAGAGGACCTGGGCCCTGCGGCGGGTGACCTGGGACGTGGCGAAGCTCCGCGGCCGCAAGCTCCTCCTCCGCATCGTCGATCGCCACACAGGCGGCTGGGGCCACGTCCTCTTCGACGACTTCTCGGCTGACGGCGCCATCGACCAGGCCGCGACGGCGAAGCGGCTCGGCAAGCCCTGATGAGGCCGCGGGGACCCCGCCTGCTGGCGCATGCCAGTTCCTCTGACCCCATGCCTACGTTTGCTGCGTCATTGCGGCCAGGGTTCCGCCCGGCGGCACGCTAGGCGAGTTGCGTGCCGTCGAGCGCGTCGCGCTTCCGCTTGGCCGCGACGAGGGCGGCGACGCCGCGGATGATGGCCTCCAACTCGCCGAGGAACTCGCCAGTGATCTCCTCGCCAGGGAGCCAGATGGTCTTCGAGCCCTCGATGCGGTCGGGTGGGAGCCAAGTGTGGCCGGCCAGAGGCTTGTAGCTGAAGTCGGCCTCGGGCGCGAGCTCGCTGAGCGGGTAGTGCATGGGCGGCCAGCCGCCGGTGGGGAGCTGGTTGTCCATGAAGGTGAACATGGCGACCCGCTCGGCGACGCGGTAGGCCCGCTCGATCTCCTCGTGCGCGCCGACCTCGTGCTCGACCAGCACGCGGAGCAGCTCACCGGCGCCCCAGCCGACCTTGCACTTCGACGGCCAGAGGTAGGTGTCCAGGGGCATGGCCGCCTCGAAGTTCAGCAGCAGGCGTGCCGCGTCGAGGTAGGGCTGGGCCTGGGCGTCGGTCGCCTCCCAGTCGGTGCGGAGCGTGTCGTAGAGGACGGCGAGATAGGCCATGGCCGTGCCGGGGTGCCAGAACTCCTGCTTGGGGTGAAAGACGTCCACGACCTTGAAGATGGCCTCGCCGGGGGCCACGTCGGTCACCAGCTCGCCATCGGGGGTCATCGAGGTGTAGAGGCAGCCGTCGGCCATGTGGTCGGCGTTGGCCAGCACCCAGGCGCAGACCCAGTCGCCCGCGGCCACGGCCCGCTCGCGGTCACCGAGGGCGATCATCAAGTGGCCGAAGAAGGTGGTGTTGAGGGTGCCGAGGGTCGGCTGCTCCTCGATGCAGTCGGGGTCGTCGCCGATGTAGTGGAAGACGCCGCCCGAGGCGTGCTGGTACTGGAGGATGCGCTCGAGGACGCCGGGCTGCCGGAGCACGGGATGGTCGAGCCAGGCCGCGACCTTGCCGAAGGTGAGCGTGCGGTAGACCCGCTGCATGTCCTTGTACTCGGGTGGCTCGTCGTCGAAGTAGAAGTCGCCGCTGTCGCGGAGCGCGTGCTCCTGTGCCCAGTCGAGCAGGCGGGTGATGGTGGCGTGGTCGATGCCCGCGGCGTACATGCCCCACGAGGCCTTGTGGATGTAGCTGACGTTGCGCTCGCGCACGATCGGCCCGTTGGGTGCGACGCGGCTTGCCAGCCACTCGCCGCCCCGCCGCAGCGCGATGCGCATGGCCCCCAGCAGATGCCTCGGCTCCGCGATCCGCCAGTCCATCGGCGTCTCCTTCTTCCCGTCGCTCGGCTGCCTCAAGGATACCGGAATCGCCTGACGGATGGAAGCCTGCGCCACAGCAGCGGGGGGAGGCCGGCGCCAGAGGGCGCACGCAACCTGCCGCAACGTGACCGGTACCTGGCCCGGTGGCGGCCACAGACGGTGTGTGCAGGGAGCGGGTCTGAGAGGACCGTCGGTGAGGACGGGCATCCCGGAGTTATATAACTCCGGAATGCCGCCCGCCACGGCGCCAGCTTGTGGCCGCGGGCGCCGGCCGCTGCCCGGTGGAGCGTGACCCTGTGCGGCGCAGTGCCGCGCACTGACAGGCCGGGCGGTCGTGGGTGACGGGGGGGCAGGGGAAGGGAGGTCATCCCGGAGTTATATAACTCCGGGATGACCTCCCCTTTCCCGGAGCGCCCCGTGATGCTGCCAGGCACGCTCCCTGGAGCCTGCTGTCCGCCCAGAGCCATCCCGCATTGCGCAGGGCTTGATCGCGGCACGCAAACCGGCTAGGCTGCCCCTGACATGGGACCCCGAACGCTGGCGACGGAAGGTGGGCTCTGACGGTGAAGCACTCCCGCGCGACTGCACGATTCCTTCTCCCCTTGTTAGCGGGCCTCATCATGGCCATGGTTTCCGGCAGGGCCGGGGCGGCGGAGGACAAGTTGGCGAAGCGCGCGGCGGCGATCGCGCCGCTACTGACCGAGAGGCCCGCAGCCTTCGGCACGCCCATCACGGACCGCGAGACGTGGGACCGGCTGGCGAAACACCGCTCCTTCCGCAGCCTTGTCGGCCGCGCCGAGGGCCTCATGAAGGAGCCGCTGCCCGAGCAGCCCGACGACCTCTATCTCGATTTCTCGCGCACGGGCAACCGCTCCCGCTGGCAGCGCGTGGCGGGGCAACGACGCAGCCGCATCACCACCTTTACCCTCGCCGAGTGCCTGGAGGACAAAGGGCGGTTCCTCCCTCCGCTCGCGGTCGTCGTCCGCGCCGTGTGCGAGGAGAAGTCGTGGGTCTATCCCGCCCACGACCGCAGCCTCGCGAACTTCAAGGGCCGCGTCATCGACATCGACCTCGCCTCCTCGGCCCTCGGCTGGAACCTCGCGACCGCCGACTTCCTGCTCGGCGACAGGCTCGAGCCCGACGTCCGCAAGCTCATCCGCGACCAGTGCCAGCGCCGCATCATCAAGCCCTTCCGCGACATGGTCGCCGGTAAGCGCAAGCGGAACTGGTGGATGACGGGCACGAACAACTGGAACGCCGTCTGCCTTGCCGGCGTCACGGGCACGGCGCTCGCGCTGCTCGACTCCCGCGAGCAGCGCGCCCTGTTCGTCGCCGCCGCCGAGCACTACTCGACCTACTTCCTGCGGGGCTTCACTCCCGACGGCTACTGCTCCGAGGGCCTCGGCTACTGGAACTACGGCTTCGGCCACTACCTGCTCCTCGCCGAGGCCATCGCGCAGGCCACGGGCGGCAGGGTCGATCTGATGGCTCGCAAGGGCGTCGAGCAGGCCGCCACGTTCGGCGCACGCGTCGAGATCATCAACGGCGTCTACCCTGCCTTCGCCGACTGCTCGCCCCGCTCGAAGCCCGACTCGCGGGCCATGGCGTTCATCAGCCGCCGGCTCCGCCTCGGCCTCGGGCGCTGGGAGAAGGTGGACACCGTCGGCCCGAGCGGCGCGCTCTTCACCACGATGATGTACTCCCTGCCCAACACGGCGACGCAGACCCCGCCCGCCGAGAAGCCCGCGGTCGAGGTCGGCCTGCGATCGTGGTTCGAGAACGCCGGGGTGCTGCTCGGCCGGCCTGCCGAGGGCTCGGCCTGTCGGATGGGCGTCGCGCTCAAGGGCGGCCACAACGCCGAGCACCACAACCACAACGACGTCGGCAGCTACGTCGTCGTCGTCGGCTCGCAGACGGTGCTCGTGGACCCCGGCGCCGAGGTCTACACGGCGCGGACCTTCAGTTCGAAGCGCTACGTCAGCAAGGTGCTCAACTCCTGGGGCCACCCCGTCCCCATCGTCGCCGGCCAGCTCCAGCAGACGGGCCGCCGCGCGCAGGGCAAGGTCCTCAAGGCCAAGTTCAGCGACGAGGCCGACACCCTTGTGCTCGACATCGCCTCGGCCTACAAGGTCAAGGGCCTCAAGCGGCTCGTCCGCACTTTCGTCTACTCCCGCAAGGGCGCCGGCTCGCTCACCGTCACCGACGAGGTCGAGCTGGCCGAGCCGCAGGCCTTCGGCACCGCGCTCGTGACCTTCGGCAAATGGAAGCCGCTCGACGGCGAGACGCTCGTGGTCTGGGACGGCAAGGAGGCGGTCCGCGTCGCCCTCGCGGCCACCGGTGGCGAGCTGGCGGTCCAGGGCGAGAAGATCCGCGAGGACGTCCGCACCCGCTCTCTCCCCACCCGCATCGGTCTCGACTTCAAGCAGCCCGTCGCCAAGGCCGCCATCACGCTGACCGTCACGCCCACCGGACTGCCCGCCAAGTGAGGCCGTGGCGGCAGTGCTGGGGTTCCAGCGAGCCCGACCCGGGTTGTTGGGTTGCGCTGCTTTCCGAGGAGCGTCCTCGTGATGGTCGTCGTCGTTGCTCTCTCCCACCTTAGGGCGGCCCCCCGCACACATCCCGGCGTGTGGGATTGCCGCGCCGGGCTTCTCCCACTTCACCGCAGCCTGCGTGGGGACCCCCGGCGTCCCCTCCCCCAGGCTGGCATCGGGCAGCGGCTTCCGCCGCCACCCCGAAGCCTGCCGCCGCCCCACGCACGCTGCTGGGCCTCCCTCTTCATCGCGGGTGCGAGCTCCTACCCCACCGGGGGCGGGGGGGCGACCACTGTCTGACTGAGCCGCACCGAAGGGAAGGCGAGGGCGGCGTTTCGCCGCTTGCCGCCGATTCCGAGAGGCGAACGCCACAGCAGGACGCCGGGACAGGGGACAGCCCATCACGGTCCGCCGCCAGCGGTGGGAGCAAGAGCGTAAGTGGCGGAGGCCAAGGACGACCACGGATGGCGAGGGATAGCCACCTGTCTCAAGCGGCTCGGTCAACCGACCGCTGACATTCGGGGCGAGCGCTGTTGGCCGCATAGGCCGGGCGGGCTCACAGGTGTGCCTTGCTGCGCCTTCACAGTGCGACGCTCTCATTCGCTACTCCTTGCCAGTTACTGGCGCTGTGCGACGACGAGGACGAACAGGAACGGAAGCCCGAGAACCGGGGCCAGACTCAGACCTCAGCCTTGCCCTTGCAATGTCAGGCGCCGATGGTAGAATAGAGGAGAGGACAGTGGATCCCCCACCGAGAGGTGCGCGATGGTTGCCATCAAGGCGAAATATGAGAACGGGCGGATCGTCTTGCCACCAGACGCGCCGCGACGCAAGCCGTGCGAGGTCACGGTCCTCTTCCCCGATGACGAGGACGCAACCCGCCCGCGCGACCGGGAGCGCATGCGTCGCGCCGCGGGCGGATGGGCCGGCCTTGTGGACGGCGACCAACTCATACGGGACATCTACGAGGCCCGGAAGATCTCAACGCGGAAGCCGCCAAGACTGTGAACGGCTATCTCATCGACACCGACTGGGCCATCAACTACATGTTGGGGAAGGCCGACACGGTGTCCGTCGTCGATGGCCTGCCCGACGACGAGACGTTCATCAGCATCATCTCCGTGGCCGAGTTGTATGAGGGGGTGTTCCTTGCCCAGGACACGGACGAAGCGCTGCGAATCCTGCATGGCTTCCTCGCTGGCGTTGCGCTCCTCGGGATAGATGCTCAGACGGCTCGGCTGTTCGGTGAACGCCGCGCGGAACTGCGTCGGGCCGGCAGGCTCATCGATCACCTGGACCTGCTGATCGGCGCCACCTGTCTTCGACGCAATCTCCGCTTGCTCACGAACAACGTGCGGCACTTCGAGCGCATCGAGGGCCTGGAGATCGGCCTCGCGGAGTAGAATCGCCTCCGCGTCTCTCGTTCTTGGCGGGAACGCCAGGGAGCCCCTGGTGAGCAGAGCGATCCGCCGGCGAGACTTCCTTGGAGCGGCAGGAGGCGCCTTCTCGCTCGCGGCGCTTGGCTGTCTCCCCGCGCGCCGACGGGCCTCACGCCCGCCCAACATCCTGCTCATCGTCTCCGACGACCAGGGCTACCGCGACTTGGGCTGCTATGGCAGCACGGAGGTGAAGACGCCCGAGCTCGACCGCCTGGCGGCCGAGGGCGTGCGCCTGACGAGTTTCTACGTCACCTGGCCCGCCTGCACGCCGTCGCGCGGCAGCCTGCTCACAGGGCGCTATCCCCAGCGCAACGGCACCTACGACATGTTCCGCAACGACCGCGTGGACGACGACCACCGCTACTCGCCAGAGGAGTACGCCGTCTCCTGGGAGCGGCTCGGCGGGATGGACGTGCGCGAGGTCCTCATCCCACGCGTCCTCAAGCAGGCGGGCTACCGCTGCGGGATCTTCGGGAAGTGGGACCTCGGCATGCTCCGACGCTTCCTCCCCCTCCAGCGCGGCTTCGACGACTTCTACGGCTTCGTCAACACGGGCATCGACTACTGGACCCACGAGCGCTACGGCGTGCCCTCCATGTACCGCGGGAACGAGCCGACCACCGAGGACAAGGGCACTTACGCCACCGACCTGTTCCGCCGCGAGGCCTGCCGCTTCATCAGCGAGGCGGCCGGCCGCCCCTTCTTCTGCTACGTGCCGTTCAACGCGCCTCATGGCGCCTCGAACCTCGATCGCCCGCGGCCAGGCGTCCAGGCCCCAGTCGAGTACATCCGCAAGCACTACGGCCCCTACGACCCCGGCAAGCCGCACACCCGCGAGGCGCGGCGAAAGCGCTACATGGCAGCGACCACGTATATGGACGAGGCCATCGGTGACCTGCTCGACCTGCTCGAGGCCAAGGGCATCGCCGACGAGACGATCGTCATCTTCTTCAGCGACAACGGCGGCGGGGGTGGGTCGAGCAACGCGCCGCTCCGCGGGGGCAAGGGCAGGATGTTCGAGGGCGGCATTCGCGTGCCCTGCATCATCCGCTGGCCGGGCGTCATCCCGGCGGGCACGGCCTCCGACGAGTTCCTCACGTCCCTCGAGATCTTCCCCACGCTCTGCGCCGCGGCCGGCGCCAGGCCGCCGAAGGATGTCGTCCTCGACGGCTTCGACATGCGGCCGGTCCTCACAGGCCAGCGCCCGTCGCCGCGGCGGGAGATGTTCTGGCAGCGCCGCGGCGACAAGGCCGCGCGGGTCGGACAGTGGAAGTGGGTCAGCTCGGTCCGCGGCAGCGGCCTCTTCGACCTGTCGAAGGACATCGGCGAGGAGAGCGACCTGTCGGCCGAGAAGCCCGACGTCCTGGCGATGGTGAAGGCCCGCTTCGCCGCGTGGACGAAGGCGATGGCGGAGGCCGAGCCGCGGGGCCCCTTCCGCGACTACTGAGCATCAGGGCTCCTGTGCCGGCGGCTTGCGGACGCAGCGGAAGCCGATGTCGCCGCGGGAGAAGCAGCCGTCGGGCTCCCCGGGGTCCTCGGCGCCCCGGCGGGCCGAGCGGCAGGCGTCGGCGCTGGTGTTCCAGGCGCCGCCGCGCAGGACGCACCGGCCGGGGGCGCGCCACGTGGGGCCGCGCGGGTTGCGCTCGGGCGCGTCGGCGTAGTAGCCGGCGCCGTAGACGTCGTTGCACCACTCGGCCACGTTCCCGTGCATGTCGTGGATGCCCCAGGCGTTCGGCCTGCGGGTGCCGACGGGGTGCGTCCTCTTGCCCGCGTTGTCGCGGTACCAGGCGCAGTCGCGCAGACGGCGGGCCTCGGAGCCGCAGCACCACGGCGCGTCGCTGCCCGCGCGGCAGGCATACTCCCACTCGGCCTCGGTCGGCAGGCGGTAGCCGCTCGCCGCGGCGTCGCACTCGCCGGTCTTCTCGTCGTAGCAGGGCTCGAGGCCCTCGGCGCGGGAGCGGGCGTTGCAGAAGCGGATGACGTCGGGCCACGTGAGGTTCTGGACGGGGTGCTGGGGACCCCTGAAGTGGGACGGGTCGCGGCGGGTGCCGAGCCTGGCGAACTGCTCCTGGGTGACCTCGCAGCGGTCGATGAGGAAGGCGTCCACCCAGACGCGGTGCGCCGGCCGCTCGTCCTCCTCGCCGCTCTCGCTGCCCATGGTGAACGAGCCGGCTGGGACGAGGACCATCTCGCCCGTCGCCGTCCTGACGACGGGCCGCGGTGCGCGCGTCGCGGGAGCGCGCGTCCCCTCGCAGGCGAGTGGGAGGAGGAGCAGGAGGAGGGTGGCTCGCCTCATCGGTCGGCCCCGTCTCTTGCAGCGACGGGCGGCACCCAGTCGGCCTCCTTGTTGCTGAAGCCGTCGTGGGTGATCTGGACGACGGTGTGGGGCGGGATGGCGCGGACCACCCGGATGTCCCACCCGGGTGCCTCGCGGCCGAGTGCGTGGCGGGTCCCCGCGATGCGGCCTGTGCCGCGAGGGCCTTCGGAGAAGGCGAGGTACTTCCCGTCGGGCGACCAGTCCACGTGGTAGATCTCGCGGGGCCACTGGTTCTTGACGGGATAGGTGTAGCGGGCGATGCGGGGGCTCGGGTCGCCGAGGTCGATGTGGGCGACTTCGAGGTACATGCTGCGCCGGCCGCCGCCGAGGCGGTTGTCGATGTCGTCCTTGCCCCAGGCGATGCGGGTGCCGTCGGGGCTGACGTCGGGGCGGCACTGATAGATGTTCTTGCACGGCCGGCCGTGCTCCCAATGCGCCTTGGCCAGGGGGATGATCTGCTTGCCGCTCACCGTGAAGGCGGCGATGCCGTGGTGGAAGCCCATGCCGTTGATGACGCTGGCGACGACCCATTCGCCGTCGGGGGTGAAGCCTGGAGCCAGGAGGCCGGCGACGTCGGTGCGGGGCGCCTCGGACAGCGCGCGGGTCTCGATACTGTAGAAGTAGAGGCCCTTGTTCTCGTAGCCGCCTTCGGGGGCGGTGGCCTCGGCGCCCATGGTGAAGGCGAGGGTCTCGCCGTCGGGGCTCCAGAAGGGCTGGCGGCCGTGGGGCGCGACCAGAGCGCGATCGCTGCCGTCGGTCTTCATGAGATAGACGCTGCGCGACTTCGAGCGGCCCGCGCCCTCGATGGCGACGAAGGCGATGTGGCGGCCGTCGGG
>CAZDNN010000025.1:0-14150 GCA_964506385.1 uncultured Planctomycetota bacterium | reverse complement strand
GCAAGTTGTATGAGGAGATGGGGCGTCTGGGTCAGGTTGACGGGCTTCGAGCCGTCGGCATTGCGGATCACCAGCTCCCAGTTCCCAGCCCGGAGCGTCTCGTGGACGATCCGGAAGCCCGACGCCCGCAGCTCCGACAGCAGCGCCTGCTGCCCTCGCGCCATTGCCGCGGCGGGCGCGAGCGCGATCAGCACGAGCGCTGCCAGTGTCGTGTCTCTGCTCATGGGCCTGCCTCGTGAGGTGGCGTGACGGCGCAGGACACTGTAAGCGACCGGCCGCGTGGATTCAACTCACAGCGGGTTCTGCCACGGCGCGTAGTTCCAGTTCAGAAACAGGTTCATCGCCGCACGATCCATCGTCGCGGTCTGCGGCAGCAGGAGCAGCGCGTCGAAGGCCGCGCCCGCGCCGGCGGCGAGGGTGAGGCGGTGCTTCCCCTTCGTGAGCTCGACGTCGGGGATGCGATACCACGACCAGTGGGCGAACTGCTCGCCGTAATGGGCGAACATCTTGGTGTGGGCCTTGTGGGGGTCGGTCCAGTCGGTGAAGCCGATCATCGCCATCGCCCGCAGGTCGCGTGGCTTGCCCTTGTCGAGGGTCAGCCTCATCGCCGTGCTGCTGCCCTTCGCCCACCGTGCCCGCAGCCACAGCGCATACTTCCCTTCCTTCGGCGCCGTGAGGTCGAAGCTCAGCGCGCCGTCGCCCTTGAAGACCGCGACCGCTGCGCTGCTGGACGCGGGCCGCTCGACGCAGACAATCTCCCCCGACTGCTTGTCGGCCCATTCCGCCTCGGCCACCAGCGGGGCGTTGGCCATCAGGAGTTGGGCCGCCATGCGACGGGTATGCTTGCCCTCGCGCACGGCGACCTCAAATGCGAGGATGTCCCCCTCCTTGGCCTTGGGTGCGGTGACGGCGAACTCCGCGATGGTCGGCTTGCCGGCGTCGGTCAGCCTGACAGGCCGCTTCGCCGGCGCGCTCGACCAGCCGAGGAACGGGCCGGCCAGCAGGACATCGCCGCTCAGCTTTCGTCCTGTCAGGGTGGCCCTGATTGGCAACTTCTGGCCCGGCGCGGCGACGAGGAGCCTCCGCCGGGTCGTGTCGCCGTCGAGGTAATAGCCGATGGCATTGAGCGACATGCTGAGCCCGGTCCTGTGCCGTTCGACCCAGCGGCAGATCGTCTTGACGGGCACGGTCGATGTCCCGACGAAACGGATGCGATTGTCGCCGAGCGTCAGCTTCCCCGGCAGCGACAAGGGCGAGACAACGAACGTGGTGCGCACCCGCGGGAGCTGAATCCGCGCGACCCGCCCGGCCGTGAAGGCGATCCGCACGGCATAGGCATAGCGTGCGGCTACGTGCGCACGGAGATCGACGTCCATGTAGCCTACGCGCGGTTCGTTGTGCCAGACCTCCCGCCACGTCTTCCCCCCATCGACGCTCACCGCAATGCGGATGGCGCCTGGGTCGGAGCCGCCACAGGCGCCCGTGAGCCGGGCATCGCTGAGGATGTAGGGGCAGCGAACGCGGTAGGTCAGGCCAGCGGCTTTGGCGGGGTCCGTGGCGCGGAGGTTCGGTAGCTGGTTTGGCCCCGTGTCGAGGGTCACGTTGTCCAGCTCGGCCGCCTCGGTGGGGCCGCTGGGCTCGAAGAGGATCGCACCGTTGCCGAACAGGGGTGGGATCTTGGCGAGGGGGATGGGCTGGCGGTTGCCCGTGAGCTCGAACCAGCGGCCCTCGTTGTGCCAGCAGACGCTCGCGCGCTCGCCAGGGCGCAGCGGGAAGTCCATGCTGTGGGGTCGGACGGCGGCGCCGAAGCGGTGGCGGCTGCGGCGGCCGCGGATCCAGGCGGCGATGCTCCCGCCCTGGCGCAGCTTCAGCCACGGGTCGTCCTCGAGCGCGTCGCGGCCGATGACCGTGGCGTTGTCGCGGCCGAGCCACCACTGGCGGGCCGAGAGGTCGTAGAGCCGCCAGCCGCCGCCGTAGAAGGCCTGCTGGAACTGGTGGTGCGTGCCCGAGGCGTCGTTCGACGAGATGCCCGCGCACAGGAACAGCTTCCGTGCCGTGTAGTTGAGCGGGCCGCACTGGTCGAAGGGATAGCAGTTGAGGTGCTTGAGCAGCGTGTAGGAGATGCGGGAGCGGTGGCGGCCGCTCGGCAGGGTCTCGCAGTAATGGGCGTCGTAGTAGTTGGTCGTCGCCAGGCAGTAGCGCCAGACGGCGAAGGCCCGCTCGGCGTCGGTCTTCGCCCTCGGGGCGAGGGTCGCGGCCAGCGTGTCAACGCTGAAGGGCACGACGTTGTCATTCGCGCGCCAGCGGGGGAGCAGGGTGGTCTTCGGCGGCGCGCCCTCGGCGTGCTCCCAGGTGATCGAGCGCATCAGCGGCTCGTAGTCGCCGCCGACCTCGATGGTGAAGGCATCGCCCTTGCCGTCCGCAATGCGCTCGACCTGGCGCTCGCGGTACTCGATGTACCGCGGGTCGGGCAGCTTCTGCAACGGGCGGTAGACGGTGAGCCGATTCTCGACGCGGTTCTCCTCGAAGAGCTCCGGGGGTGCGTGCGGCCTCACGACGACATTCCGCCGCTCGATCTTGCCGTGGGCGAGGGTCTCAAGAGGCACGGCCTCCTGCTGCCGAGGCAGCTCGCACAGGAGGTGGCCGCGGACGAAGCGATCGTCGCCATCGTGGACGCCGTGGCGCTCGTTCTCGAAGTGGAAGAGCGCACGGGTGTGCTCGTCCACTGCGAGCTCGGCGCGGGGCGGCTTGAAGTCGGCGGCGTAGCGGGCGACGTCGGAGACGCGGAACTCGTCGAGCACTGCTTGAGCGCTCCGGTCCGCGCTGCACCGCGAGTCGCCGCCTATGTAGGCCTGCATCGGCATCGAGCGCTGGTCGTCGTCCATGATGCCGATGCCCTTGAGCTTCCGCTTGCTTCTCGGCACGAGGCTGAAGGGCCACGGCTCCTTGCCCGGGCCGGCCTGCGCGATGCGCCTGCCGTCGGCGAAGAGCTGGAGGTGGGCCTTCGCGAAGTCCCACGTCGCCGCGATGTGGTGCCACTGGCCCGCCTTCAGTGGCGCCGCACCGCGGGCCGTGTGCGTTTTCACGCTCGAATCAGCGATGGCGAACTCCAGCCGCCCGTCGGCCAGCTTCCGCAGGCGGCACTGCGAGCGATGGCCGTAGGCCACCGAGTCGAAGAGGATATGCTCGGCGCCGTCATCGGCGTTCCACGTCGGCTTGCACCACAGCTCGAGGGTGCCGGCCTGAAGCCCCCAGTGCACGGACCTTGGGGTAGGGTTCCACTGGCCGTTTTGGAGTGTGCCCTCCGACGCTCCGTTGAAGGCGAGGCGGCGTGGGCCGGTGAACTCGAAGCCTCGGTTGAGCGGCGCCTTGGGCAGCGCGCCCTCGACGAAGCCTGCGCCGCTGGTCGCCGGCCACGGCCAGCGCTCGCCGGGCCGCACCACCACGCGGTCGAGCCACACGGTGAAGAACGACTCGGGGCCGGTCACCGCCTGGTTCGTGTCGGCGTCGCGGACATAGCACCGCGCCCGGATAAGCACGTTGAGGGTGGCAGCCTCGGGATTGAACCGCCCCCGCTGGCAGAACCGCACGAGATGCCCCTCTGCCAGCTCAAGGGTCAGCCAGCGGCTCTGCACGGCGTACTCTGGGATGCGCGAGCCGTCGGCGCGAAGCTGCTGGAGCTCCACCGCCACGGGGCAGCCGTACTTCGCCCGCTCCGCCATCAGGTCGCACTCGAACACCATCTCGCATCCCGCCCACTTCCGCACGTCGATCCGCTGCGAAATGGTCACCTCGCGCCGCGCGTCCTTCGGCGTCTTCTCGTCCACGACGATCTTGAGCGAGCGCCTGTCGGTCGTGTGGCGGAAGGTGCCGAACTGCACGAGGGCCGTCGGCGCCATCTGCCAGGCGGCAGTCTTGCTCTCGAAGCTCGGGTTCGCGAGAAGGTTGGGCGGGGGCAGTTTCCCGCCGCCGGCCCTGGCCTTGATGCCTCGGTCCTTCGTGTCGAAGTAGACGTGCGTCTCGCCGAGGCTGCCCGGCTTCGGCGCCGCCGTCCAGGCCACGTAGCCCTGCTGGCGGCCCTTCCTGGCATCGAGCTCCGTGCGCCAGGCCGACGGGATCTCGCGGCCGCGCTCGACGACGCGCACCGATGCCGGATCGAACTCGCCCTCCACGCCCGCTTTCTTGAGGAGGAGCGGGAAATCGATGGCCACTTCCACCGGCCGCGGTGCCTCGTCGCGGTACGGCGCGGGCCGCGAGACGGTCGTCCGCATTCGCCACCTTGGGTTCCACCACGCCGCCTTCTCGGCGGCGGACGCGGTCGCGCAGAGCACCAGGCCGGCCACGATGATCGTCGGCAGTCGGCGGCTCATCGTCTTCCTCCTTCGCGGCACAGTATACCACGGCGCAGCCCGCGCGTCAGCCGTCGGGAGCTTGACTGGCCGCTCCGTCGCTCCTATGATGCCGAGCAATGACGCGCCGGCGATGACGAGGAGGAGGGAGCTCCTGTGAGCGCTGCTCCGCAGTTGAGGGCCGTCGCCCCGAGGGGCTATGTGTCGGAGGAGTCGAAACGGCGGTTCCAGGTGACCGCGGGGGTGCTGGGCGGGCTGTTCGCGGTCGGGCAGTTCGTGGTGCCCATGGCCGTGAGCATGGCGATGATGCCCATGATGTTCTTCCCGTCGTTCACGACCATGCAGATGGCGTCGCCGGGCCGCCCGCTGCTCCAGGAGTTGCCCATCGAGGGGGACGCCGAGCCGGTGGAGCACGCGGAACTGCCCGTCCCGCAGCCGTGGCTTCTGCCTGGCGGAGAGGGCCTGTGGGTCATCACGCCGGACTACGTGGGGCTACTTCCGCGACGGCGAGCTCGAGGACGTGGTCGTCGGCGCGACCCTCTACGAGACCGCGCCGCCCCCGCGAGCCGCTCCCCCAGGCGAAGATCGTGGGCTGAGAGGCAGGAGATCCCGGCTCGCCGCCTCGCATCGCGCGCGGGCCCGACTCGAGAACAGCGTGGGGCAGCACGGAGGGAGTCGGCGGCCCGCCGTTTGCGCGTTCTGCGGGATGGTGGCAATGGTGGCGGCGGAGGGTGTGACCCGAGGCCGAGGGAGACTCTGGGATGGCGAGAGCAGCAGTCCTGATTGGTCTGGGGTGTGTGCTGGCGAGCGTGGCGGCGGGCGAGGTGCTGCGCCCGGCGGACGTCGCGCGGTTCTTCGTCGCGCCGGGCGAGCGGGCGATGCTGCGGTGGGAGGTCGTGTCGGAGAAGTTCGCCGCGCCGCTCGACTACACGGTGCGCGACTACTGGGGCCGCGAGATCGCCTCGGGCCGGGCGACAGTCGTCGAAGAGAAGACGGCCCAGATCGCGGTCCAACTGGCGCCGGGCTTCTACGACATCGAGTTCCCCGCGGCGAAGGAGCGCTTCGGCATCGTCGCGCTCCCGCCGTTCGAGGGCCAGCTCGACCCCTTCTTCGCCATCGATTCGGCTCTCTCGTGGCTCGTGCGCGACGACGGGGTGCAGGAGGGGCTGGTCAAGGGCCTGCGGCGCAGTGGCGTCGGTATGTCGCGCGAGCGCGTGAGTTGGGGGCAGATCAACAGGGAGAAGGACACGTGGGACTGGGAGACGGACCGCCACTACGAGACGCTGCGGAAGACGTGCGCGAAGCACGGCGTCGCCGTTCTTGAGATGTTCCATGATGCACCGGCCTGGCCGGGCAAGATCGAGCGCTATCCCGACGACCTGGTCGCGACGGCGCAGGCGTGGGCGCAGATCGCAAAGCGCTGGCGGCCGATGTGGGGCGCCTTCGAGGTGTGGAACGAGCCGGACATCTTCTTCGGCGGCAACCTGCCGGCCGACCAGTACGCTGCCCTGGTCAAGACCTTCGCCTGGGCCTTCGGGGAGGCGGGGATCGACGTGCCTCTCGTCGGCGGCGTCTTCGCCCACTGCAACGGGGCCTACCTGGACTGCGCGACGCGGAACGGCCTGCTCGAGTGCATCGACGTGGCGAGCTTCCACACCTACAGCCGCGCGCCGCAGATGGAGGGGCTCGTGCGCCGCTACCGCGACTGGCTGCGGCGGGGCGGCCAGGAGGCGATGCCGCTGTGGCTCACCGAGTGCGGCCGCCCGTGGAAGCGCGGCCCCGAGCGCCCGCCCATGGGCCAGGACGCCGAGAGCGCGCTCGACGTGACGATGAAGGCCGTTGAGGCCCGTGCTTGCGGCGTCGCCGTCCATTTCCCCTTCGTCTACCCCTACTACGACGAGCGGGCGAACAACTTCGGGATGATGGGCAAGCGTGGCACGCCGCTGCGCTCGATGGCCGCCTACGCCCAGATGGTGCGGGCGCTCGCCCACACGCGCTATCTCGGTGACCTCGCCGTCGGCGGTAAGGGCGTCCAGCGGGCCCGCGTCTTCGGCCGCGACGAGGAGGCGGTGGTGGTCCTCTACACGGGCAAGCCCGAGGCGGCGCGGGTCGTGCCCCTCGGCATCCCGACCCGCCGCGTCGAGGGGATCGACGGCCGCCCGCTCCAGGTCGGCCAGGACGGCGCGGCGCGCGTGCCCGACGGCATGGCCTACGTCTGGCTCGACCGCCAGCGTCTCGGCGACCGGCTCCGCACCGACACGCCGGCGATGCAGCTCTACCGCATCGCCCAGCAGCCCGCGCCGAAGCCCGCTGCCCCATCGCCGATCGTCCTGCGCTTCCAACTCGACCCCGCCGCCCTCGCGCACAAGCCAGAGGGCTATCGCGTCAAGGCCATCCCGCCCGGCACGCTGACGCTGCGCGTCCGTGCGTTCAATCTGTCTGGGGAGCGGCGCGTGGTGACGCTTTCATTCGCGCTTTCGCGCGAAAGCGCGAATGTCCGTGGCGACAGGGCCCGCTCAGTGACCCTCCCGCCGCATGGCCACGCCGATGCCGCCTGGGAGACCAATCTCAGCAAGGCATTCGCCACATCGGACCGCCTGACGGCGACCGTGACGGCGGCGGGGGAGGGCGCCGGGCGCATCCTGCCGCTCTCCATAGATCTCTTCGGCGAGGCGCCCCTCGCCCAGGTCAAGGAGCGCTACAAGAAGCCCGTCGCTCTGCCCGTGGCCGACTTGACGCGCTGGCGCGCGAACATCGTGGGCGACGGCAAGATGACGATGGCGAAGACCGAGGAGGGGGCCTGGCGGCTCGAGGCGACCTTCGCCGAGGGCGACCCGTGGGTCTACCCCTACTTCGCGCTGCCCAAGGGCGTGGACCTGCGGCGGGCGAGGGCGCTCGTCCTCAAGGCACGCTGCCACAAGCCGGCCATCGTCCGCGTCTTCCTGTGGGAGGGCGACACCGGCGTCGGCTACCTCACGTCCGAGGGCATCATACCGGCAGATGGGCAGTGGCACACGGCGACCGTCCGCTTCGACGGCCTGCGCCTCAGCGGGGCCAACCGCCCCGACCCCAACGGCCAGCTCGACCTCGGCACGGTGCGGAAGCTCTCGATCGGGCTGAACAGCGAGGCGAAGACCAACGTGCTCGAGGTGAGCGACCTCTACCTCGTGCTCGACGCCCGCTGGCGCGCAGCTAAGCCACCGAGGCCGTGAGCCGGGAGGGCGAGGCTCCCGCCGAGCCGCGAATCACCAGGAGGCACGATGCCGATCAGCAGGCTTGCAGGACTGGCCGTGCTCGCCGCGCTGGCCGCGGCGAAGGAGCCGAAGCCGATGCCGACCGTCCATGAGGTCGCGAAGCCGCGGAAGCTGCCCGACGGGGCGCCGAAGGCGAGCGACGTGCTGATGCGCAGCCTGAGCCTCCATCCGCGCAACGCCAAGGACCCGCACGACACGTGGAAGGCACTCGGCGACTTCCATGTGACACGCCTCGAATGGGCGTACATCACCGACAAGGAGTTCATCGCGAGGGTCAAGGCATCGGGCCGCCGCTTCGGCGGCGCCGCGTCTGCGCCGTCCTACATCCCGCCGAAGGGCGTGAGGGACTGGTTCGAGAAGGTCGTGATCGTCAACGCCGACGGGAAGCCCATCATCGCGCCGTGGAAGCGGAAGTGGAATCGGACGCTCTGGGGCTGCATCAGCAACCCCGAGCTCGAGCGCGGCTACCTCGAATACCTCAAGCGCTACATCGACGCCGGCGCCCACCACATGCAGCGCGACGAGCCCGAGGCCAACTACCTGGCGACCCGCTGGGGCGGGTGCTTCTGTCCCCTCTGCATGCAGGGCTTCCGCGGGTTCCTCAGGAAGAAGACAACCGCCGAGGAGCGGACGAAGCTCGGCATCGGGAATCTGGAGACCTTCGATTACGGCTCGCACCTCAAGAAGCAGGGCGCCCCGGTGGGCGACGCCTTCGGACGCTGGCGAGGCGGCGGCAAGCTCAAGCAGCTCTTCATCCAGTTCCAGGCCGAGGCCACGATTGCCTTCCACAAGCGGACCCGCAAGGCATTGGACGACTACGCGGGCCGCCGCGTGCCGATCTCGTGCAACAACGGGTGCCGCAGATGGGGCGACATCCAGATGCTCTTCGACTGGGCCTTCGGCGAGCTCAGCTACGGCCACGCCACGGCCGTCCAGATCCACAACACCATGCAGGAGGCGACCCGCCGCGGCTGCCTCCAGGTCGTCACCATGCCCAAGAAGGGCGACCAGAAGAACCCCGAGGAGTGGCAGCATCGCACCCGCTGCACCATCGCCATGGCCTATGCCTGTGGCGGCCACTGCATGGTGCCCTGGGATACGTATATGCCCAACAACGCCCCCCGCTACTTCGGGGCGCCCGAGCAGTACGCCGACCTCTACGGCTTCATCCGCGCCATTGGCCAGTGGCTCGACGGCTACGAGTACGCCGGCGCCTTCGGCAAGGGCATCAAGGGCAGGCTCTACGGCAAGGAGCCGCCCTTGAAGCTCCGCAGCCCCGGCACCGTCTTCGCCGTTGTCCGTGCCCGCCCCGGCGGGAAGGAGGACCCCGTCGCCATCCACCTCATCGACTGGGCGCGCGAGCCCAAGCCGTTCGTCGTCGAGCTCAACCCCGCCCGCTTCTACGGTGACCGCCCGCTCAAGCTGCGCTTGCTGACACCGCCGACCTACGATGCGAAGGCCCACCAGGAGGCCGAGCGGAGCAAGCGCTACTCCGCCCTGTCACGCACGCTGCCGCTCACGCTTGATGCCGATCGGATGGTGGAGATCCCCGCCCTCGCCCCCTGGGCCATGCTCCTCGTCGAGCCCGGCCAGGCGCCGTAGCGGAGTGGGAGGGCGAGGCTCCTGCCGAGCCGTTGAGCGACAGCCAGCAGGCATCTGCGGCTCGGCGCGAGCCTCGCCCTCCCATGTCCCGCGCTCGTCCCGATGCTCCAGCGTCGGGACGCATAGACGACGCTCCAGCGTCACGGACCGGAGCATGCCCTTACTCCGTCCGCCACGCTGGAGCGTGGCAGCCTCCGTCCCGACGCTGGAGCATCGGGACGAGTGGGAGTGGGGGCCGCGCTACTCGGCGCTGCTGACCCAGCCGCGGGCGCGCTGGACGGCGTCCTGCCACTTCGCGTAGAGGCCGTCGCGGGTCGCGGCGTCCATCTGCGGCTCGAAGATGCGATCGACCTGGCGGCTGGCGAGGAAGGCCTCTTCGGACCAGAGGCCCGTGGCGATCCCCGCGGCAGCCGCGGCGCCGAGGGCGGTGGTCTCGGCGATGGCCGCGCGGGCGATGGGGATGCCGAGGATGTCGGCCTGGAACTGCATGAGCCAGTCGTTGCGCGTGGCGCCGCCGTCGGCCTGGAGTTGCTCGAAGGCGAGGCCCGCGTCCTCGGCCATGGCGTCGAGGACGTCGCGGGTCTGGTAGGCCATGGCCTCGAGGGCCGCTCGGGCGAGATGCTCGCGGCGGGTCCCGCGGGTCAGGCCAATGAGCATGCCGCGGGCCGAGCTGTCCCAGTACGGCGCGCCGAGGCCCGAGAGCGCGGGGACGAAGTAGACGCCCTCGTTGCCGTCGAGGGACCGTGCCATCGTCTCGCTCTCGGGCGCGGTCTCGAGAATGCCGAGGCCGTCGCGGAGCCACTGGACGGCGGCGCCGCCGGTGAAGACGCTGCCCTCGAGTGCGTATTGGAGCGGCTCGCCCTCCTTCTGCCAGGCGATGGTGACGAGCAGGCGCTTGGACGCGGCTGGCTCGGCGCCGGTGTTGGTGAGCACGAACAGGCCGGTGCCATACGTGTTCTTCACGGTGCCCGGCGCCAGGCAGCCCTGGCCGAAGAGCGCGGCCTGCTGGTCGCCGAGGACACCGGCGATGGGAACCTCGCGGCCGAAGACGCCTGGGTCGGTGAGCCCGAACTCCGAGGCCGACGGCTGGAGGCGCGGCAGGGCGACGCCCTCGACGCCGAACAACTCGACGAGCCGCTCGTCCCACCGGCCCTCGACGATATTGTAGAGCAGCGTCCGCGAGGCATTGGACGGGTCGGTGGCGTGGACGCGGCCCCCGGTGAGCTTCCACAGCAGCCAAGTGTCGACGGTGCCGAAGAGCAGGCGCCCATCGCGGGCGAGGTCGGCCGCGGCCTCGACGTGCTCGAGGATCCAGGCCAGCTTCGTCGCCGCGAAGTAGGCGTCCACCACGAGGCCGGTGCGCGCGTGGACCTCGGGGCCGTGCCGCTTGTTGACCTCCGCGCAGCGCTCGGCGGTGCGGAGGCACTGCCAGACGATGGCGTTGCACGGCGGCTCGCCCGTCTCGCGGTCCCAGGTGACCGTCGTCTCGCGCTGGTTGGTCACGGCGGCGGCCGCGATGTTCTCTGCGCCCACCTGGCCGACCACCTCGCGCATGCAAGCGAGCATGGTCTCCCAGATCTCCGTCGGGTCGTGCTCGACCCAGCCCGGCTTCGGGAAGTGCTGGGTGAACTCCTGGTAGGCCTGCGTCACGGCGCGGCAGCCCTCGTCGAAGACGATCGCCCGGTTGCCCGTCGTCCCTGCGTCCAGCGCGAGCACAAGCTTGCTCATCGAAGGCTCCAAGGTGCGCCGTAACGGGGCCACTTGGCGGAGGCTGTGGCGACGCGCGACGCGCCCCGCGGAGCGGAGCAGGTCGGCCGTGGCGGAGTTCTAGAACTCCGCGATGGCCGGCCCGCTCACCGCGGGCCTTGCCACGTCCTCTGGCCGCGTCTATATTGTCCCTGTTCCTCCAGCGTCATGCAATTGCAGGAGCCCGGCGATGGCCAGCAAGCGCGGAATCACGGCGGGCCTTCTCATGCTCACAGGGCTGGCGGGCTGCGGACGGCCCGGCCCACGCGACCTAGCGGCGGTCCGCCGCACGCGCCGCTTTCGCCAGGCCCCCGTCGTGCTGACGCAAGAGGGGCAAGCCAAGGGCGCCATCGCCGTCATGACGCCGAAGAAGGAAATGTCGCGAGTCCTTCAGGCCGCCGTGCGCGACCTCCAGCACTTCCTGAGGCGCTCGACGGGCGCGGAGCTGCCGATCCAACGCGAGAAGGCAGAGGGCGCGGCCATCGTCATCGGCGACTGCAAGCTGGCAGCCAGGCACGGGCTCGTCGGCGAGAAGATGCCCATCGAGGGATTCGCCGTCAAGACCATCCCCGGCGCCGTCCTCATTGTCGGCCGCGACGGCGAGATCGCGCCGAGGACGCGGTCGGAGGGCACGGCGTGGGGCGTCTACGACTTCCTCGAGCGCGTCGTCGGCATCCGCTGGTATTGGCCGGGTGAGATCGGCGCCTCCGTGCCCCAGCATCCCACGCTCGTCGTACCGCCCGTGTGGTATGAGGATGCGCCCGTGTTCCGCAAGCGGGTGATCTGGCCGTCGGGCGGACGGTCGGTGACCCGCGACACGGGGCCCCATCACCGGCGGATGCGGTCGAACGACTCCTGGCCCATCCACCTCCAGGTCCACAGCCCGACCGGCTGGCCACCGATCTACGGCAGGTCGCGGCCCGAGTGCTTCCAGCTTCGCGGGGACGGCACCCGCAACATGGCCATGCTCTGCTACGGCCATCCCCGCACCCTCGAGACCTACCTGGAGACCCTCGACGCCTTCTACGAGAAGGGCGACAAGCGCGCCTGGGGCGGCAAGCCACCGGTGGGCGACGCCATCACCGTCTCGCCCAACGACATGGCCCCCTCGTGCCGCTGCAAGTACTGCCGCAAGCTCTGGCAGCCCGACGCCGGGCAGTACGGCACCGCCTCGAAGGTCCTGGCCACCTTCGTCGCCAGGCTCGCACGCGAGGTCAAGAAGCGATGGCCCGACAAGACCGTCATCTACCTGCCCTACCAGAACTACACGGAGCCGCCCGAGGGCGTGACGTTCCCCGACAACGTCGAGGTCCAGCTCTGCGGCATGCCCGGCCTCGCCATGTACAAGGAGCCGGCCGTCGCCGCCAGCGAGCAGGCGAACATCGATGGCTGGATCCGCCTCACGGGCCGCAAGATCCAGAACTGGCACTACTCGTGCTGGCCCGCCGACCAGACCAAGGCCGCCTATCAGTACCCCCACGTCGTCCAGCAGCACTACGCGGCGAACCGCGGCAAGACGGTCGGCAGCTTCATCAACGGCACCCGCGACCACTGGCCGCGCTTCCACATCAGCCTCTACGTGTGGATGAAGGCGCTGTGGAACCCCGACTTCGACGTCGATGCGGTCGTCGCCGAGTTCTGCCGCCGCATGTTCGGCCCCGCTGCCGACACGATGCACGAGCTGGTGACCAAGCAGATCGGCGGCTGGGAGAACAGCCGCTGGCCCGAGGGAAAACTCTCGCCGAAGGCCATCTACGAGATCAGCTATCCCCGCGCCGACGTCCTGAAGATGGAGGCCCTCCTGGCAAAAGCGCGGCAGCAGGCGGCCGGCGACGAGCTGGTCCTCAAGCGGCTCGACTATCTCGCGGGGCCGCTGGAGGACTTCTTCGCCGAATCGAGGGCCTATGCCGAAGGCGGCCAGCGCACGGTGCTGGTGGCGAAGAAGGTCGGCGAGGATCCCGCCATCGACGGCAAGCTCGACGACGGCGCCTGGAAGCAGGCCGAGGCCGTCAGCCTCATCCGCGCGCTCGACCGCAAACAGAAGCAGCCGATGTTCCCCACCACCGTCAAGGCCGTGTGGACCCTCGACGGCGTGACCTTCGGCTTCCGCATGGCCGAGCCCACGCCCGACAAGCTCGCCCGCGATATCCAGGGGCGCGACGACAGCCTGGCGTGGTGGAACGACAACGTCGAGATCTTCCTCGATGTCACGGGCCAGCGGCTCGACTACTACCAGCTCATCGTCAACCCCAACGCCGCCATCTTCGATGGCCACGGCAAGGACATCGAGTGGACCTGCCAGGGCCTCAAGGCCAAGACTCACGTCGGCGCCGACTTCTGGAGCCTCGAGGTCTACATCCCCTACTCGGCGTTCAAGGACGCCGTCAAGCCGGGCACGGGCGTCGAGTGGTACGGCAACTTCACGCGGCATCGCGTCTGCGACAAGAAGCCGCGCGAGTACCAGCGGCTCAACACCACCTACGCCGGCCCCAGCAGCAACATGATGGCCTTCGGCCCCATCCGCTTCGTCGAATAGAGGAGAGGAGTCTCACGCAGAGGAAGCAGAGGCTCGCAGAGGGAGCAGAGAAAAGAGGATGCAGAGCAGAAGGGAAGCGGCAGGCGCTCGTCCCGCTGTCTGTTCTTCCAGCCTTCCAATCTTCCACCCTTCCAGTCTTCCACACCATCGGAGGCTCCCCGCTATGAGGTTCGCCTTCTCGAAGCCCACACGGACTGACGACGACACCCGCCTCCTCCTCACCCGCTTCCGCGAGGTCGGCTACGATGGCCTCCAACTCAAGGCGGGGCAGTATGCGGGCTATCTCGATCGCCCGGAGGAGTTCCTCGCCGATTGGGGGCAGCAGCGCGACTTCGCGCCCGTCATCGACAACTTCCATCTCAAGGACTACGCCGCCGGCGAGTGGAGAATGCTCGGCACGGGCGGCATCGACTTCGAGCCCATCTTCGCCGCCATCGCCGCCATCGGCTACGACGGCTGGCTCTCGACCGACGAGGAGAGCGACGCCCCCCTCCTCCCCGCCATGGAGCACTGCCTCGCGTTCATGCGAGAGCATCTCGCATCGGGCCGCGACTGACCTTCTGCCTTGGCTCACTGGGGCCTGGGGGGCGAGGCTCCTGACGAGCCGCGACGGGCGGGGAGGCGGGTCGGGGGGCGGCTCGGCGGGAGCCTCGCCCTCCCTGC
>CAZDNN010000024.1:0-23319 GCA_964506385.1 uncultured Planctomycetota bacterium | reverse complement strand
AGCCGATTCAGGGGGCGAAGGGCGGCTCGGCAGGAGCCTCGCCCTCCCATTGGAGGGATCCGCAACAGGAACTGAATAGTTACCCTCGCTCATGACACATCCTTTACGTTTTGACGATGGACCCGGGTCAAATCAGAACAGCGCTCCAGTACCCCTAGAGTAACCCACACCATCGTCAGTTGTGTCAACTGGGACGCGCGCGGCTTGCCCGAGGGGGCAGCGCGGGCGCACGGGGGCTGCCAGCCTCTCCCGTGGAGGGCATCCGCTCACCCTACTGCTCTACATTGGTCAGGTGTGCGCCACCAATTCCTCGCCTCCCAAGCAGGAGCTTGGGAGCCAGAGAAAAGGGGGCCTCGCGCTCCCGCGGGGCGTCGGGGCGGGAGACGAGCTCAGGGGGCGGCTCGGGGGGGGCCTCAGCCTCCCATTGGCGCTCGCTCAGGGGCTCTCGACGATCTTGCGGATGGTGAGGCCGCCGTCGTGCTCGAGGGTGATGCGGTAGGTGGCGGCGACCTCGGGGCGGATGCCGACGGCCTCGATCTGGGCGACGCGCACGCCCTCCGCCGCGGCCTCGTCGGGGTGCGATGCCCAGTGCCAGAAGCGCTGCCACAGGCGCCGCTCGAACTCCGAGGGGGGATCGTCGGAGCGGTAGGCGTCGGGCACGCCGTCGGCCTCGCGGCTGGCGAGCAGCGGGCCGTCACGAGGCTCCTGGGCGGAGCCGAAGGCGCGGCGGAAGAGGTGCAGCGACTTCCCGCGGAGCGGGTCACCGACCTTCACCCTGTCCTCGTCGAAGCGGATGACCAGGGCGTCGAAGTAGATCTCCCGGCCGCGCACGGCGAACATCCGCGTGGCCGCCGCGCGCCCCTCACCCCGGCGCTCGGTGAACTCGACGGTGGTGACCGGCACGCCCTGGGCGTCGGGGTGGCTGGCGACGATGCGGACGTCGGCGACGCGGGACTCGCTGGTGAGGCGGCGGACGAACTGCTCGAGCTCGGCGACCTCGGCTTCGAGGCCGGCGACGGCCTGGCGCAGCGCGGTGTTCGTCTGGTGGAGCCGCTCGACCGACGATTCGAGCTCGGCACGCTGGCGGGCCAGGCGGTCGGCGCGGCGCTGCATCCGCCAGTAGGTCACCCCGCCGGCGGCCAGGGCCGCGAGGATGACGGTGGCCAGGATGTTGGTGGGGGTGAGCAGGACGAGGAGCCTGGCGAGGCGGGACGCCACGGGTCACTCCTCCTTGGCGGGGAAGGGGTTCTTGATGGCGAGGAGCAGCTCCCAGACGGCGCGGGGGCTCATGTGCTGGGGGCCCCGTGCGCGGGCGGGGTTGTCGGCGTGCCAGGCCTGGGGCGAGGCGAAGGCCCAGAGCGGCTTGTCGGGGCGGACCTCCCAGGTCTGGAAGTAGGGGCCGTAGGCGGTCTTGAGCGCGGCGGCGACGAGGCTCTCGTCGCTCCGCTCCTTGCCGACGCGGTACATGGTGGCGGCCAGGCTATAGGTGTCGGCGAGCCAGACCTCGTGGCACATGCCGAGGCCCGGCGGGCAGCGGTCGCTGCCCATGACGTTGATGGCGCCCACGTCGCCGACGCCGTCGCCCGTGTGGTCGCGGAAGGGGCGGACGCAGCGGCGGAAGACCTGGTGGAGATGCTGCTGGAGGCGCTCGTCGGGCAGGATCGGGGAGAGGCCCGTGGCCTGGGCACAGCGCAGGCCGGCCAGGGCGCCGGAGGCCAGCGCGTCGCTGTGACGGGAGTGGGTGTCCATGGCGTAGTAGCGGAGGCCAGGCCGCCAGAGCCGGCGGTCGAGGGTGGCGCGCGCCTGGCGGGCAAGGCGCCTGAACTCACCGGCGCGGGCGTCGCCGCGAGCCTCCGCCATGCGCTCGAGGGCCTCGTACGCAGCGGCCCACAGCCCGCCGACCAGCAGCGAGATGCCGTGGAGGGCGCACGGCGAGCCCGCCGCGTCCCCCTGCCCGCCCTGCCGAGGCAGCCCGTCGCGGTACGCGCGCGACGCGAGCAGCGGCTCGGCGCACTTCACGCAGGCCGGCCACACGTGGTCGAGGAACGCCCGGTCGCCCGTTGCCGCATAGACGGCCCACGCCTGGAGGATGAAGTGCGCCGGCAGGTCCTTCGCATCCGGGCGCGGCGCCGCGTCGAACGCCAGGATGGGGCTGCCAGCGGGGCTGCCGAGGTCGTGGACGGCGGGGCCGGGGGCAGCGAGGATGGCGTCGGCGTAAGTGCTGACGACCTCGCGGGCGATGCCCGGCCAGAGCGCCAGCAGGTGCGGCGCGGCGGCGGCGTGGAGCGCCAGGGGCTCGCACAGCGGCTGCGTGGCGCCGGCGAGGGTGAAGTACTTGTGGTCGCCGGGCTCGAGGTTGTTGAACTCGCGGGGCTGGGTGATGCATCCCGCCTCCCAGAAGACGCCGCCGAAGCTGTCGTAGTACAGCTCGTTGAGCGCGGCCTGGCGCAGCCAGACGGGGTAGTCGTCGTCGGCGAGGATTGGCCGCTGCCAGGCGTCGATGGCGGCCTCCCACTCGCCATGGTGGCGGAGCGCCTCGGCGGCGAGGGGGAAGGCCTGGTCGGCCGTCGTGCCGACGTGCTCGGTGTAGCGCCGCCACCACTGCGCCGCGCCGACGCTGACCCGCGGGAAGTCCCAGCTCAGGACGAACGGGACGGTGATCTTCTCCTTCTTGTCGAGCTTCGCCCAGAAGGCGACGGCCGCCGCCGAGTCGGTCGCGTCGAGCGCCTCGTTGGGCAGGCGCCCGTCGTCGGCGAACTCGCCGAGCACGTCGCCCCCGCTCGCCATGGCGTTCCACGACGGGACGTAGGTCGCCTCGCCGCCGTGCTCGGCGCGCACGGCGATGCACCACTCGGCGTCCTGCGAGGCGGGGTGGTTGTGCTCGTAGCTCGCATCGAGCACAACCGCCAGAATCTTGTCCTCGCTATCCGTCTCCACGACGTTGAGAAAGCCGCTCCGCAGCTCCGCCGTGTGCCCCGCGGCGTTGGGGAAGGTGAACAGGATGCCCACGTCGAGCTGCCGGTCGGTGGGGTTGGCCACTACGAACTCGAAGACGGCGACGGGGTAGCTCGTCTCCTTGTCGTTGCCGCGGATGATGGGGCTGAAGAACTTGAGCGCCACGTCGGCGGCGAAGCAGCGGTAGGTGAACCAGCCTTTGGGGTAGAGCGCGTGGTAGAAGCCCGCGTTCGGCGGCAGAGGCGCCCAGGCAGGCATCAGGCGGCGCGCCGTCAGCGTCGTGACGCGGGGGGCCTCCCCCTCCTGCCTCTCGAAGAAGTGGAAGGCCCCAGCCGCCAGCCGCCGCCCGGGCTCGGCCTTGCCGGGGGTGAAGTGCCACGGCCCGAAGGACCCCTCGGCGTTCACCATGATGCTCCCCGCGCCGAACCCGCCGACGGGCACGCCACGGTCCAGGCGGCCGATGGGGACGCGCCAGGCCATGGCAGGGATGGGCCACGCCATGCGCCCGGGGGCCTCGCCGGCCCACGCCGACGCGGCCACCGCCATCAGCCACAGGAACGCCATTCTATGGGGGCTCACGAGCGGGCCATGCTCCATCGGGTCCCTCTTTCGGGATGGTAGCACAAGCGCGAGGCGACTTCAAGACGGGCTCCGTGCGCGGCGGAAGGAGCGCGGCGCAGGCGGCCGACGACGGGCCTACCTGGCAGCGGTGGTGGTGGGGATGGCGACGGGGAAATGGACGGCGGGTCCCCAGTTGCCTGCCCCGTCGCGGGCGCGGAGGTGGAAGAACCAGTCGCCGGGGCCGCGCTGTCCCAGCTCGGCAGTGAGGCCCGTGCCGGCGAGGCTGGAGGGCAGCGTGCCGGGGGCCTGGTCGAGGGCGAAGGCGTAGCCGGCGATGCCCGTCGCGTCCTTGACGGCGGTCCACTCGAAATGGAGCTTCTGGCCGTTGGGGGGGGCGGCGATGGCGAAGTTGTCAATGTAGAAGCTCGTGCCGGCACGAACCGTGCGGGTGGCCCAGTCGGCGAACAGGACGTGGCGGACGCTGGACGTGGAGAGGCCGGCGCTCTTGAGGATCTCGTAGAGGTTGATCTCGGCGTGGTGCCACTGGTTGTCGGCCTTGAGGGGGGCGCGCCCGATGACGGTGTAGTTGGACGTGGGGCTGGTCAGGCGAATCGTCTTCCAGCTCCCGATGTGGACGTGGAGGTTCATGGCCAGGCCGGGAGGCATCCGGTAGTCGAAGCTGATGATGGGGTACTTCTTGACGCTGAGGTTGCCTCGGTAGGCGTAGGCGCCGAAGTAGCGTCCCGTCCGCGGCGCCCGCACGCGGAGGGCGTAGCGGCCGGTCGCGGCGGTCCGGGCAGTGCGCGAGACCTCGCCGTACTTGCTGTAGTTGACCCAGGTGCCCGTGTCCTTCTCGAACGTGGAGCGGGTCAGAGCCGTGCTGGGAACGCGGGTCACGTAGGGCGCCGGGGGCGGGGTCTTGTCGAGCTTGTAGTCCATCGTCCAGGCCCACTGGCGGGTCGCGGCGTTCCCCACGTTGTCCTGTGCCGCGAGCTCGACGGTGACCGTCTTCCCGTTGGCGAAGACGACGGGGGCGTCGAGGTCGGTGCCGTCCCACACGAGTGCCTGGGTGCGCGGGTCGTAGATGACGCCCTCGGCGCCGGGCGAATATGCCTTGCCGTTGATGGTGAGGGTCGTGCGGTCGCGGTTGATGCCGGCGGGCGCGTCGGCAAGGGCGACGGTGATGCGCGAGGTGGCGGCGCGGCTGTCGGCCTTGGGCAGGACCGTCTTGATCGCAGGCGGCTTGTCGTCCACGAGGATGATGCGATGGAGAGGCTCCGACCAGTTGCCGGCACCGTCGCGGACGCGGACGCGGAAGTGGAACAGGCCTGCCCCCAGGTTGCGGAACTGCCAGGCGGGCTGGGAAGCGTCCTGCCATTTCACCGTGCCGGGCATTGTCGTCAGGCTGTACTGCACGCCCGCGATGCCGCTGGGGTCGGCGGCCGTGAGCTGCCACTCGAGAGGCTTCTCGCGGGTGGACGCGGCGGGGGCGATGACGAAGTTGTCGATGTGGTACTCGACGCCGTCGGCGTTCCCGTAGTAGCCCGTATCGGCGAAGGCCAGTTGGGTGACCGTGTGGGTGCCGTCCTCGGCAGGCACGGAGCTGAGCATCTCGTGGAGGTTGAACTCGGTGTGATGCCACTGGCCGTCGGTCTGGACGCCGGGGATGGCGCCGAGGCAGTTCGAGCCGTTGGGGTCGGTGAAGCGGATCGTGTAGGGCTTGCCGCCGATCGTCAGCAAGAGGTCCACCCGCACGTTCGGCGGCATCTTGTAGTCGAAGGACACGATGGGGTACTTGCCGGCGTCGAAGGCCTGGGAGCGTGCGACGACGGTGAAGGGGCCGCCGGAGTGGATGCAGTGGACGCGCAGCGAGGAGTGGCCCGTGGCGGCCGTCGAGCTGTCGCGCTCGATGAGGGCGTATTCCGCAACAGCGGCCCACTGGCCGAGGCTCGTCTCGAAGTCGTCGCGGCACAGGTCCAGGTGGGTGCCCTCGAGCTTGAGGTGCACGGGCGGCTGCTTGTCGGCAGCGCGGTCGTAGACCCAGGCGAGCTTGAAGGGCTCCTGCATCGCGTGGCCCAGGAAATCCGTCGCCCCTGCCACGGTCAGCTCCATCGCCTGGCCGTCCTTGAAGGCCAGGGGCAGCAGCGCCAGGTCCACGGTGAGCCGCTGCGCCACGGGGTCGAAGGTGACTGGCGCGGGCGCGAACGACGCCGTGGGGCTAGTGGGGTTCACCTGCACGGGGTAGTCCTGCCCGAGCAGGCTGACCTTCAGGCTCTGGGGCACGACGCCGCTGGCGTCCGCGAGATCCAGCGTGATGGCGTGCGCCGCCGACCTCGCGCCTGCCGACGGCGCCGTCCCCCGGACGGCAGGCGGCGAGGCATCGACGAACAGCGGCACGTGGGCGACCCGCGTCGCGGGCCTTCAGGTGGAAGTACCACCTCCCGTCCTCCAGCCCCCGGTACTCGATGGCGGCGCCCTGCTCGGGCGTGTCGTCCGGCACCGTGCCCGGCTCACGGTCGAGGACGTGGCTGACGGTGAGCTTCTCGTCCCACGACAGCCTGGCGTCGGGCGGCCCGGGGCGCCACACAGACACGTTGTCCAGGGCATAGGTGACGCCGGCGTAGTTGCCGCCGAGACCGGCGGCAAGGTATCGCCGCTTGTCGCGGGTGCCGAATGAGAGGGCCTGGACGGGCAGCGTCTCGGCATCAGGGTAGCAGTGGAGCAGCAGCGCCCGGAGGTCCACGACGGCGGTGTGCCACTCGCCGTCGGCCTTTGCCTCGATGCGGCCGAGGATCGGGATGCCGGGGACCCGGGCCTCGGCATTGGTGAACAGGACGGCGTGCTCCTTGCCGTTCATCGCGACGTGCAGGTTGACTTTGACCTCCGGTGGGACGCGGTAGTCGAAGCTCAGGAAGGGCCGCTTGAGGGCGTCGAAGGGCTCGACTGGTACGGCGAGGTCGAACCTGCCGCCCGCGTGGGGATTGGTGACGGCGAGGGCCAGGCCGCGGCCGCGCGGCTCGAGGTGCACGCGGGCGCTCCCGTCGCGGCTGCCCCACGGGCCCAGGCCGCCCTCGAAGTCGTGGACGATGGCGCCCTGGGACGAGACGACGGCCGGAGGGGGCCGCAGCTCAGGCTCCTCGGCGGGCTCCGCGAGCGGCGTATCGAGCGGGCCTGCCTCCTCATACGCGATCCACGTGCGGGCCACCATCACCGAGTTGTCGTAGGTCCACAGGCACACGCTGCCGCCGTCGAGAGGCTCCGGGTCGTCGTACTCGAGGGCGAGCCGGTCGTCCACGTAGCAGCGGACCATCGAGCCGTGCTTCTCGATGGCGATGTGCCACCATTTGCGGTGGAGGAAGTTGGTGCTCGGCGTCGTGTCGAGGAGGGTCGGCGGCCGCAGATCCTCCTTGGCCGTCTGGGCGACGACCCGCTCGCCCTTGAGCAGGGCGCTGCGGGTGTTGAGCCAGCCGCCATAGAGAAAGGTGTAGCCAGAGAAGGGGTTGCGCCCGTCGGCGCAGATGCTGACGTTGAGCTCGGCGGGACGGTAGATGCGGCTGCCGCGGCTCTTCATCTGGAATGCGGCGAAGTAGTGAACGGCGATGTCGCCCCGGAATGCCCGCTTCCGCCAGAGCATCGCCGCCTGGCCGGAGCTGCCGCCGTACCACGACCACTGGGGCGAGCAGGTCCAGCGATTCTGCATCAGCCACTCGCCGCTCTCGGCGCGCCACTCGACCGGCGCCGCCTCGAAGTAGTCGTTCACCAGGTTCGCAGACTCGACGGTGGTGCTCGCCAGCTCGGGCTGCCAGCCCTCGGCCCACAGCGCGACGCGGCGGCCAGGCGGCGGGCTCTCCGCACGGTGCCACAGCACCCGCCGACCGTCCACTACCGCCACGGCGCACCGGGCCAGCCACCTCAGCTCGATCCGGGTCACCGTTGCCGCGGGCGCCGCGGCTGTCCCGACCGCCTCCTTGCCCGCCAGGAGCGTCAGCTTCGCCGGCTTCTCCCCATGGGGCTCGACGAGGAGGCGGTACCCGCTGTCCACCGCTGTCCCATCCCCTTTCACCACGAGGACGAACTTGCCGGGCACGGCCGACGGCTGGGGGAACTCGTAGCGGACGGCGTGGTCGCCCCAGTGCTCGATCTCGTGCCAGGCCGTGACCGTGCCGTTCTGGGACGAGGCCCGCCAGTCGCTCCCGGCCGACGCCCAGGCGGCCATGGTGTCCTCCCCGGCGAAGATGCGGTTGTGGACCTTCACCGGCGGCGGCGTCTGCGCCGGCACCAGACGGACGCCGGCGAAGCTGGACGGCCTGCCGTTCGCGAAGAGCCCGACCTTGCCGGTCCCAGCCTCCGGGCGCCACGCGCCAGCCACCTCCCGGCCATCGACAGAGACCCGCACGCGCCCGTCGTGCTGCACGACCCGGAGGCGCCGCGCCCGTCGCGCTCCGTCGAGCTCCGCGGAGGCGAGCACCGCGGTCTGTCCGTCGCGGACCTCAAGAACCTCGACGCGCCGGCCTGTGAGGACGGCGAGCGCGTGCCGCTGGGTGTCGCGCCAGTCAAAGGCCAGGCCGGCGGGTCCGTCGCCCGCCACGCGGGTCTCGGCCTCGAAGTCGCCCATGGGCTCGGCACACAGCAGCGCGCCCGTGCCCTGGGCACGGTGCCCCATCGCCTGCCAGGTGCCGACCGGCTCCCAGGCCAGCAGGTCCGCGCCGTTGAACCGCTCGACCACGGCGTGGAAGTTGCGGATGAGCACGTCGTCGAAGTACGTGCCCTTGTCGTCGGCCGACCAGATCCCCGGCTGCCCCTTCAGGAAGGTGTGGTCCACCGCGGCGAGCACCTGCCGGCCGTCGATGGAGGCCGACAGCTCGCCGTCGCAGGCGGCGAAGCGCACGTGGTACCACTGGTTCGCGCGCAGCTCGCCGCGACACGCGGCCAGACGGTCCGTGATGCCGTCGAGCACGCGGACGATCTCCAGGGTGCCCCGGAGCAGATCGCAGCGCAGCAGGTAGTAGTTCCGCTCGTCCTGACGCAGGATGACGAGGCCGAAGACACGGCCGTGGGGCGAGCGGACGGCGGCCTCGAAGCTGTAGTTGCGCCAAAGGGGATAGCCGGTGATGGCCAGGGCTGGCGCGGCGGGGGTTCCCGTGCCGATGTAGGAAAAGGCGTTCGCGCTGCGGGTCGGGTCGAAGTGGCGGCCCGTGCGCTCGCCCAGATCCTTGCGGACCTTCAGCTCCTCGATCTTCCACTCCCCACTGACCACCTGCCAGGGGCCGGCCTCGCGTTTCGACCGCATGAAGTCGTCGGCGCGGATGATCTCGGGCTCGGCCAGGCGGCAGCTCGCCGACGAATCCCCGATGCCGCTCGGCTCATAGGAAGGGTCCGCGGTGAAGACGAATTGATCGAGGCGCAGGTGGCCCGTCGCGTCGAGGCGCAGCGGATGCCAGCCGGGCTTCTCCAGACGGACGATGCCCAGCCGCACCCAGGCCCATTCCTCGCCGTCGATGGCCGCGCTGAGGGGCGTCGGCGCCCCCTCAGCATCGAGGCGCAGCGCCAGGGCAGCCTTGCCGCCCGAAGCGGCGCGCGCGCGGACCCACGCAGTGTAGTCGGCCCCGCGACGCACCCGCACGTCTATGAACGCTCGGGCACGCTCCCCCATCAGCTCGACGCAGCGGCCCCGCGAGGCGCTGGCCTCCCGACGCACCCAAGACGGGCCGCGCAGGAGCCGGCCGTGCTCGCACTCGACCACGACCGCCTGCGGCGCGTCCGCCCCCATGACGGCACCGACGGAACTGACGGAGAGGAGAAAGAACATGCAAAAGCGGCACAAGCGAGGCATGCTGATCCTGCTGTGTGAGCGTCGCGAAACATCATCGTCCCGCACATCAAAAGGATAGCAGATCGGAGGCTTGTACTCAACCCAGCCGCTCGGCCGGCGGGTCACTGGATACGGAGCCGGGCGGCCTCGGCGTCATCAATGGGACCCACGTCGATGATCTCGGAGGGCTCGCCTCCTGCGATGACGTGCTCGGCCTGGCTCCCCCTGCCAGGCCCGACGGCAATCGCGACGGCGGGCTCGCCCCGCAGCTTCGAGTACCGGGCCGTAAGGGCCGCGGCCGTGCGGACATGGGCATCGCTGGCCTCGCCGCGCACGAGGGTGGCCGGACCGGGCGCGTCGCGGGTCGTCAGGAGAAGGTCGTCGCGGCGGGAGAAGGTGACGATGACACCGTTCTCGCGCTCGTTGCGGCCCACGACGGCGCGGGTCGCCGGGCCGAGGCGGAAGTGCCGCCCGACCTTCAGGAGGTGGACATCGCCGAGGTCCAGCTCGCCTGTCTCCTCGAGGAGGTCCCGCAGGCGGGCGCCGAAGCCCTTGTCGGTGAGCAGGCAGCCGCCTGCTGGCGTGGCGAACTCGGTTAGGCCGTAGCGCGCGGCCAACTCGAGCTGACGCTTCCGCGAGCGTCCCCGTATGTCGAGCAGCCGCTCGCGGTCCACCCAGCCTTCCTGCTCGGGCAGGGTCGGCGGCAGGAGCTTCGCCGACAAGGGGCGCAGGATGAGGCCGCCGAGACCCGTCTCGCGGTCGATCCGCCGGAGGACGGGCGCCCGCTGCGACATGGGGCGCTGGCCCACCACCTCGCCGCTGACGATGAACCGCGGGCCGCCGTCGCGAAGACGCTCGGCCGCGCGGCGGAGCATCGCCATGTGGCAGTCGATGCAGGGGTTCATCGCCGACCCATAGCCGTGGGGCGGGTCCTTGACGAGGCGGAGCTGGTCGCGCGTGAAGGGCACCATCGTCGCCTTCACCCCGAGTTGCCCCGCCACCCGCTTGGCCCGCAGCCGGCACGACTGCTCGGGCGCACCGCCATTGAACACCGAGACGAAGTGAAGCGCCTCGACCTCGACCCCCTGCTCCCTGACCAGCGCGATGGCCAAGGCGCTGTCCAGCCCGCCCGACAGCAATGCCACTGCCTGAACCGCCATGCCGCCCCCAGAAAGAGAGAACCCCAGCCCTCGAAGCCCATTGTACCGGGGCATCCGGTGCGCCGCAATGCAGCCGCGGCTCTTGCTGCGGCGGGACCCGTTGTGCTATAATCGCTGGGGGTGAACTGAGGAGCCGCGGCGCGACGATGGACTTCCTCCAGTACTTCCTGGCCCGCTACTGGCGCGCAGGGATCGAGATCCTGCTCCTCACCGTGGTGTTCTACGCGGTGCTGAAGTTCCTCCGGGGGACTCGCGGCGCAGGCATTCTCAAGGGCCTCGGTGTCGTGGTGGTCATGGGCCTGATCGGCGTGCTGTTCCTGGCCCGATTCCTGGAGCTGAATGTGATCGCGACGATCGCCTCGGGAGCCGTGGCGGTCTTCAGCTTCGCGCTGCTGGTGATCTTCCAGCCCGAGGTGCGGCGGGCGCTCGTGCGGCTGGGGCAGAGCCCGCTGTTCGGGGTGTTCTCCCGCTCGCACAAGGAGGTGACGAACCAGATCGTGGACGCGGTGACGACGCTGAGCCGCGAGCAGATCGGGGCACTCATCGCGATCGAGCGGGAGGTGGGCCTGCGCAGCTACGCCGAGGGCGGCGTGCGGCTCGACGCCGAGGTCTCCGCCTCGCTGCTGGTGACACTGTTCTACCCCAACACGCCGCTGCACGACGGTGCGGTGATTCTCCAGGGCGATCGCGTGGTCGCCGCTGGCTGCCTGTTCCCCCTCACCGAGAACGTGGACGTTGGCAGCGGCCTCGGCACGCGCCACCGCGCCGCCATTGGCGTGACCGAGGACAGCGACTCCCTGGCCATCGTCGTCAGCGAGGAGACCGGCAACATCTCTATCGCCGTCAAGGGTCAGATGACCCGCGACCTCGACCCAGAGGGCCTGCGGATGATCCTCCGCAGCCTCTACACCCCGACCCCCGCGTGATACCGGAAGCACCCGCAATGCGGAAGCTCTTCGAGCGCGTGACCCGCAACGCCGATATCAAGCTCGCCGCCGCGCTGCTCGCCCTCGTGACGTGGTACTACCTCGCCACCGCAGGCGTCGAGCCCCGCAGGTTCCTCGGCGTGCCCGTGCGGATCATCAACCAGCCCGACGACGTGGCGCTCCTGAGCCTCAAGCCCCCAGAGGTCACCGTGGAGCTCAAGGGCCCCCGGGGCAGACTCGACGTCCTCGAAGGCCGCGGCCTCGTCGTCGAGCTCGACCTCAAGGACGTACAGGTGGAGCCCGGCCAGCCCCTGAACCGCAATATCCCCGTCAGCGGCTCTCTCGTGCGCGTGGAGGCCACCGGGGAGCGGACCGCCCCCTTGCTCGCCGAGGTGAGCTTCCTGACGGCCGAGCCCGCCGCCGTGGCCCTGACGCTGAACCGCATGACCGAGCGCGAGCTGCCCGTGCGGGTCGAGTTCGACGGGGAGCCGGCCCAGGGCTTCGTCGTGCAGCACTCGGTGACGCCCCAGAAGGTGCGCGTCCGCGGCCCCTTCCTGCTGCTCCAGACCCTCAGCAGCATCGCCACCGAGCGCGTCAGCATCGCGGGCATCAACAAGCCCCGCGACGTCAAGGCCCGCCTCCAGCGCCAGGTCCCCACCCCCACCTTCGGGGTGGTGCCTATCTTCCCGGCCCGCCCGACGGTGGACGTCGCGATCCAGGTGACCGAGCGCCCCGATGAGAAGACCATCGAGCGCGTGCCCGTGCGCCTTGCCGCGCTGCCGCGCTCGCTGGCGGTCATCAGCCAGGACGTCACGGAGGTGACGGTGAAGCTCCGCGGGCCACGCGGCCAGCTCCGCGACCTGGACGCGCAGAGCCTCGTCGCCGAAATCAGCCTCGAGGGCGAGACGGCGCCAGGAACGCCGGAGCCGAAGAGCAACTTCCTGATGCGCGAGAACATCCGCCAGGTGGTGGCCCGCGGCGCGTCCCTGCCGCTCGGCCGCGACGTCGAGCTGCTCGCCGTCGAGCCCAGCACCGTGCAGGTCACCATCGACCGCCTGGACACCCGTCCCCTGCCCGTCAAGGCCATCATCGAGGGACAGCCTGCCGAAGGCTACGAGCTGGGCGAGGTGAGTGTCGTGCCCGAGCGCGTGACGGTCCGCGGCCCCCGCAGCGTCGTCAGCCAGCTCAAGGCCCTCGAAACCGTGCCGGTCCTCGTAGGCGGCGTGAGCGAGCGTCTGCGGCGCACCGCGCAGCTCGTGGACAGGGTGACGGTCGGGCAGTTCCAGGGCGTGGTCATCGAGCCGTCACAGCGGCTGGTGGACGTGTTCGTGGAAGTCACGGAGCCCACGGCGCGGGTGACTCTGAAGGACCTGCCCATCCACGTGATGCTCACCGCGGACAAGGTGGGGGGGGTCCGCGTGGAGCTTCAGCCGCGGGTCGTCGCAGCCGTCGAGTTCGTCGGGCCGAAGTCGCGCATCGACGCCTTCGGGCCTGACTCGGTCGTTGCGTTCGTCCGCCTCCAGATCACGAGCCTGGCGGACCTGCGCCCGACGATCCGCACCGTCGAGTTCCACATTCGCGACCCCAAGGTCCGGCTCGCTCCCGGCGCCAAGGCGGTTACCGTGAATATCGAGTTCCCGCCCGCCGCACACCCTCCCGCGCCGCGCAGGGGGCCGGGTGAGCCCGGGCCCGAATGAGCCGGAGAGCCGTTTGTGGCCGCAGCCCAAGGCGACGGCCTTCCGTATGCCTGAGCCGCCGCTTCCTCCCCTGGAGGCGTTGAGATGGTGAAGCTGAGCGTGAACGTGGATCACGTGGCGACCGTGCGCCAGGCGCGGCGCATCGACGACCCCGACCCCGTGGCCGCCGCCGTGATGGCCGAGCTGGCCGGCGCCCACGGCATCACCGTCCACCTGCGCGAGGACCGCCGCCACGCCCAGGACCGCGACGTCCGCGTCCTCCGCGAGGTGGTGCGCGGCGAGTACAACCTCGAGATGGCCTGCACCGAGGAGATCGTCCAGATCGCGCTCGCCGTCCAGCCCGACCTGGTGACCCTGGTGCCGGAGCGCCGCGAGGAGATCACGACCGAGGGCGGGCTCGACCTGCGGCGCAACCCCGACGCTCTTCGCAGCGCGCTCGCTCGCTTCCGCGAGGCGCGCATCCAGGTGAGCTTCTTCATCGACCCCGATCCCGAGCAGATCGAGCTGGCGGCTGCCCTGGGCAGCGATTTCGTCGAGCTGCACACCGGCGAGTACGCCGAGGCGCGCGCCTGGACGGAGGCGGAGCCCCACTACCAGCGCCTGCGCGACGGCGCCGGGCGAGCAGCGGCCCTCGGCATGGGCGTGCACGCCGGCCACGGGCTCAACGTGCGCAACGTCCGCCCCATCGCGCAGATCCCAGAGGTGGAGGCCCTCTACATCGGCCACAGCATCGTGGGGCGCGCGATCCTCGTGGGCATGGACCGCGCGGTCCGCGAGATGATGGAACTGATGAACGGCTGAACCCGGCGACAGAGGCCAGGAAAGAGCTCTCCCATGGATAGAGAGAAGATCGAGCAGGCCATCCGGCTCTACCTGGAGGGGATCGGCGAGGATCCCACCCGCGAAGGGCTGCGCGACACGCCCGAGCGCGTGGCCAGAATGTCCGAGGAGATCTACGCAGGCATCGGCGCCGACCCCGCCAGCATCTTCACCCGCATCTTCAACGAGGTGCACGACGAGATCATCCTCGTCCGCGACATCCCCTTCTACTCGATGTGCGAGCACCACCTGCTCCCCTTCCTCGGCAAGGCCCACGTGGCCTACCTGCCCGATGGCCGGCGGATCTGCGGGCTCAGCAAGCTGGCCCGCATCGTCGAGCTCCACGCCAAGCGCCCCCAGCTCCAGGAGCGGCTGACCAGCGACGTGGCCGACTCGCTCATGGCCGCGCTCGAGCCCCGGGGCGTCCTCGTCGTCATCGAGGCCGAGCACCTGTGCATGACCATGCGCGGCATCAAGGCCCCAGGCTCCCTCACCGTCACGTCCGTGGTCCGCGGCATCTTCCGGGAGAATTCCGCCACCCGCGCCGAGACGATGGCTCTCATCCACGGCGGGAGATGAAGGCAGACAGGACACCGCCGCCCCCACGACGCGCGCCGTCCCCGGACAACAGACCGTGTTGACCGGCTCGGGCCGATTCACTAGAATGGTTCGGCCCTCGAAATGTTCGAGGCTCACATCTCAACGGACGGGGGACGAGGCCATGAGGGAATCGCTGCTCAAGCGGGTGGACAGGCTGGACCTGATCATGCCGCAGATCGTCAGGCGGTTCCACGCCATCCCGTCGCGGCCCTACAGCACGCCGAGCCTGTCGGTGCCCCAGCTCAGGATGCTGCTGATGCTGGAAATCGACGGCGATGCGTCGATGGGCGAGCTGGCGCGACGGGCCTCGGTGACCATGCCGACGGCCACATCGTCGATCAACGCCCTGGTGGACGGCCGGTACGTCTCCCGCCGACGCTCGCCGGATGACCGGCGGGTCGTACTCGTGAGCCTGACGGCCAAGGGCCGCAAGGTGCTCGAGCACTTCCGAGCAGAGCGGCGCGAGCGCATGGCCACGGTCCTCGACCAACTCAGTCCCGAAGACCAGGAACGCTTCGTCCAGGCCTTCGAGGACATCCTGGAGATCCTCCGCAGGCTCGACGCGGCAAGGGAGGCCGAACCAGGGTCATGACGCCCGCCATCTCACCTCCCTGCCGCCTTCCGCTGGCGCTGACAGCCTGTCCGGGCCTCGCGCCCAGGCCGCGCCCGACCGGCGATACATCCTCCGTCCGCATCGGTTCCCGTTCCACCGGCAGACCGCGCCACAGCGAGAAAGAGGCCACGCAATGAGGAACACCATCGCCCTCGGCATCGCGCTCGCCAGCATCATCGCCGCGCTCGAAGCTGGCGAGGCCCCCAAGCCGCCAAAGCCCGAGCCCGCCGCAGAAAAGCCCCTGAAGCGGCCGCGGCCCACCCGCCCGCTGTCGCTCTCCGACGCCATCGCCCTCGCCCTGAAACACAACCTCACCCTCGCCGCCGAGCGAATCAACCCCAAGCTCGCACACACCGTCATCGTCGAGCAGGAGTCCATCTTCGACCCCACGGCATACGGCGAGCTCAACCGCGCGAAGAGCAAGGAGCAGACGCCCACCGGGCTGTTCGGCGAGCGCCAGCAGAGCGCGACCGGCACCCTCGGCATCGCCAAGCTCCTGCCGCCAGGCACCCTGGTGGACGTTAACGTCGGTGGCGGCCGCGACTGGAACGACTACCCGTTCGTCGCCACCAATCCTGCCTACAGCGAACGCTGGGGCATCAGCATCTCGCAGCCGCTGCTGCGCGGCGCCGGCGTGCGGGTGAACACCGCGGGGATCGCGACGGCGCAAAACGAGCGGCGGCTCGCGCAGGCCGCACTCCGCCAGGCCGCGATCACCACCGTCGCCGACGTCACCAGGGCCTACTGGCAGCTCGTCCTAGCCGTCCGCGACCGCGAGCTCGTCCAGCGCTCGCTCGACCGCGCCCTCGGCCTCCAGCGCGAGGTCCAGATCCGCGTGGACGTCGGCGCCCTCCCCGCCAAGCCTAACGTCGAGCAGGCCAAGGCCGAAGTCGCCGTCCGCCAGGAAGAGATCGTCAGGGCCGACCAGGCCATCCACGATGCCGAGAACGCCCTGAAAGTCATCACCGACATGGCCGCCGACGACGCCGTCTGGGGAGTGGCCCTGGCGCCCACCACAGCGCCAGACCAGAACGTGCCGGCCCTCGACCCCGACGCCGCCGTCCGCACCGCTCTCGCCAGACGCCCCGACTACCAGCAAGCCCAGATCGCCATCGAGAACCAGGGCATCCTCGTCTACGTCCGGCGCAACGAGACCAAGCCCAAGCTCGACCTCGTCGCCGGCTTCGGCAACTCAGGGCTCGGCGGCTCGTGGAACGGCGCGGAGCATCATCTCGGCAGCCTGGACTACTATCAGTGGACCCTCGGCCTGACCTTCGAGGTCCCTCTCGGCAACCGCGCGGCCCGCGCGCGCTACCGCAGAGCGCGCCTCCAGCACGACCAGGCCCAGATCTACCTCCGAGCCCTCGAGCGCCAGATCCAGCTCGAGCTGCGCAACGCTGTCCGCGCCGTCGCGACAGACGTCGAGAGCCTCCGCGCCGCCGAGCAATCGGTCAAGGCGGTGGAGGCCCGGCTCAGCGCCGAGACAGAGAAGTTCAAGCAGGGCCAGGACGTGACCACCCAGGACCTCCTGGACGCACAGGCCGCCCTCGCCGAGGCCGAGCGTCGCGCCCTGGCCACCCTCATCGCCCTCACCAACTCCCTTGTGGACGTCGAGCGCCTCCAGGGCACCATCCTCGAAGCCAGCAACATCGTGTGGGAAGACGAATAGGCCGAGAGGCGAGCCACTCGGATGACGGCACACGCAGGGGCGCAGAACCGCGGCAGAGGAGCGCACCGGCCCAGGCAGAAAGCAGCTCCCCATCAGGCTCTACGCGACCGGTTCCGCGTCATCCTCGGACGTCGGCGCTGCCCTCAGGAGAGCCCTCGCACCTTGTCGCGGACCTTCTGGACGTCCTCCCACACATCCCGCTTGCCCGCCGGGTTCCGCAGCAGGTACGCCGGGTGATAGGTGGGCATGACCCAGATGCCCCGCCACTCGATGAACCGGCCCCGCAGCCTGGTGATCCCCTGCTTGACCTCCAGCAGGCCCCGCACCGCCGTAGCGCCCAGCAGGCAGATGACCTTCGGCTGGATGATATCGATCTGCCGGAGCAGGAACGGCAGGCAGCGGGCCATCTCGTCGGGGGTCGGCGCCCGATTGTTCGGAGGCCGGCACTTGTTGATGTTCGCGATGTACACCTCGTCGCGGGTGAAGTCGATGGCCTCGATGATCTTGGTCAGGAGCTTCCCCGCGCGGCCGACGAAGGGCACGCCCTGCTCATCCTCGTCGCGGCCAGGGGCCTCGCCGATGAACATCAGGTCGGCATCTGGGTTCCCGGCGCCGAACACCACCTGGGTCCGTCCCCCGTGGAGGGAGCACAGCTCGCAGTTGGCGATACACCGGGCGAAGTGGCCGAGCTGCTCGCCCTTGGGAAGACCCTCGGGGATCTCGATCGCATAGTCCTTGGCCTCGAAGAGCCCGGGGCGGCTGCGGGTGGCCACGTGTCTGACGGGCTCGGCGGGCTTCCTGTCCTGGGCCACGGGCTCGGCCTCCGACTTGGCGCCCGGCGCGTAGCGGGCGTAGGGATTCGGGGGCTGCGCGCGCTGGGGGGCGGGTCGCTGGCTGGGGGGCGGCGGGAAGCAGCCACTGTCGATGCCGAAGCTGTGCTCGAGCTCCAGCAGGGCGCGTACGCTGCTCACCAGAGCCGCGTATTCCGCGCGCGGGTCGTCAGGCACGCTGTCGGCACTCATGGGAACCCTCTTCGGGGCACAGTATAGCGCCCCGGCGCGCGACTGTCAATCCATGGCGCCGGGCCTGTGGCATCCGCGCCGGCGTCGGCTCGTAGCGGTTGTGCGGTGGGGTGTCTCCCCTTGGTGCACAGGAGAACCGCTCGTGGAGCAGAGGCCGAGAGTGAGGTGGTGACGGGACGCCCGAACGCAAAAGGCCCAGGGAGGAGGCTAGCAGTCCGTGGCAGAAGTCCTTCGCAGACGAGTGCGAGGGATTCGGGCCGAGGTCAAGGCGCGAGATCGCAGGCGAATCGGTGGATTCGTCGAGATCTCGCAACGCGGAGATCGGCCCGAAGACCCGCACGCAGTCCGAACGGACTTCTGCCACGGGCTGCTAGGGGCCGGGGGAGGCCGAGCGAGGGTGGAGCGAGGCGCTGTGGAACTGTTTAGCGCTATAGCGCTTTAGCGCTAAACCGTTCCGCGACTCGCGGCCACTCACTCCTCACCAAACGCCGCCTCAACATCCGCTGTGAGCGAGGGGATCAGGCGTTGCGCGGGCTGTTGCGCTCATGCAAGCGAGATGCACCGCTGGGTCTCGGAGGAGGCAAAGACCGCGCAGGCGATCTCCGTGGCACGCAGGCCCATCTCCCCCGGGATCGGCACCGCGCGGCCAGATGCCAGCGCCGCCACGTAGTCGGCGACCATGTCAGCGAACATGTTGTTCTTGCGGAATGGGACGACCTCGGTCTCGCCGCCTTCGCGGATGACCGTCACCCCGCCGAACTCCTCGGGCGAGCAGCCATCGGGCAGGTCGTCGGGCGATGCGGTGAAGAGGATCACGCCGTCGGGACCGAGCACGTCGAGGATCGACCCGCCCCGCACGCCGCTCGGCAGCCCCCACGACCACGAGAGGATGAGGTCGTCGCCGCCGGCGAACCGGATGGCCGCGGTCCCCGTGTCCCACGCCGTGCGGTCCTCCCGCAGGCGGGTCATGTCGGCCCACACGGCCCGGGCGTCGCCGTAGATGTGGCGGGCGAAGTCATACGTGTGCACGGCCCCGTCGATCAGCGGCCCGCCCCCCTTGTCCTTGTACATGTACCAGGAAGAGGCGGGACACGAGCCGGCGTTGCACTGCCGCCAGACGACCGGGCGGCCGATCGCACCCCCCTGCACCAGCTCCCGGACCTTGCCCCAGTGGTGGTCGTAGCGGCGGACGAAGCCGATCATGAGCTGGACGCCGGCCCGCTCGCAGGCGTCGATCATGGCCTGCGCGTCCTCGACGGTCAGGGCGATGGGCTTCTCGCAGAAGACCTGCTTGCCCGCGCCGGCAGCGGCCTCGACGACCTCGCGATGGGTGAACGTCGGGGTGCAGACGAACACGCCGTCGATCTCGTCGAGATCGAGCATGCGGCGGTAGTCCTCGAAGGCCTGGGGGATGTCGTGCGCTTTGGCGAACTCCTGTGCGCCCTGCCCGTTGACGTCGGCGCACGCGAGCACAGAGGCCCCGTCGATGGCCTTCAGCGAGTTCGTGTGGTGCCGCCCCATCCCGCCGCAGCCGATGATCCCGAAGCTCGGCATGGCTGTCCCCTTTCGCAATCCCAAGTGGTTCGCAGAAGGACCCGCAACGTGCTCGCGGGCGCCCCGCCGTCAGTCCAGGGGGCCGCCGACGAGGAAAAGGTAGTTGCCCTCGCCGAGGCGACGATCCAGCTTGGCAAGGATGGCCGCAACATCGTCGTAAGGCCCGGAGACGTAGCACGGCTTCCCGTCACGGCCAAACTCCACGTCCGGCACCTCACCGAGGGCGTCGCGCGGCTCGAGGATGTACTGCGAGAGCCGGAAGTCCCTATCGGGTGTGAAGCCCAGGTCAGCGGCGTAGTCGATCCCGCCGTAGACGATCGCGTGGGCCAGGGGCACGGGACATTCCACGGGGGCCTCGTCCTGGTAACAGCGCTTTCTCAGGGACTGCTGGTAGCGCGCGGAGGTGAAGTTGGCGTTGCAGAAGGTGGACTTGAGACCGAGGCACAGGACGTCCACAAGGTAGACGCCGAAAGCGATGAGTCCATCGGGCTGTCGCCTGGCCAGCAGGATCCTGGCCAGCCCGCTGTCGCGCCAGGAAGGGTTGATCAAGCACTCGTGGACGGGGCAGGAGCGCGCATGACGGACCGCTGCCTCAGGGTTCCGGGACGGTCGCATGGCCGCGGCCACGGATGCCGTTCTCCTGCGTGCTCTGGCCTTGCGGCGCTTGCGCTGGAGGGCTCGCTGCCGTTTGCGTTCGTTCCTTGCCATGGGCCTCCTTTCTGCCCGGTGAGCCGTTGCGGTCAGAATCGTTCCAGGAAGCGCTTGGCCGCGACGACGTCGGCCAGGGGGTCGTCGCCGGTCTCGCGCTCGATCGTGTAGAAGCCGTCGTAGCCACCCTCGCGAAGCGCCTCGACGTATGCCTCCCACGGCACCTGGCCCTCGCCGAGCGGCACCTCCGCCTTCGAGCCGTCCTCGCGCCGAACGCCGTCCTTGGCGTGGGTGTGGACGATGAGGTCCGCCAGCTCGGCGACGCCGCGGCACGGGTCGAAGCCGTTCATCACCAGGTTCGCGGGATCGAAGTTCACCCGGACGCCCTTGCTTCCGATGGCGTCGAGGAACTCGCGCATCAGCGGGGCGTCCTCTGGGCCCGTCTCGCAGGCCAGGCAGCAGCCGCGCTCGGCGGCGTACTCCCCGATGCTGCGGAGCGCCTCGGCGATGGCCTGGCGGGCGGGCGCCGCGGGGTCGGACGGGATGCGGCCTATGTGGCTGGTGTGAACGGCGACGCCCAGGTCCACGCCCAGATCGACCATTCGCTGGGTGCGCGCGATCTTTTCGTCGAGGGAGGCGGGGTCGGCGTAGCCGCCGAGCTCGACGCACAGGGCGCTGACGGTCAGGCCGCGATCCTCGACGAAGCGGCAGAACTCGCGGCGGCCGCTCGCCGACAGGCTCTCGGGCGCCATCTCGCCATCCGTGACGTAGAGCTGAATGCCCTCGAAGCCAAGCTCCGCCGCCGTCTCGACGCCCCGGCGGACGCCGAGACGCAGCGACTCGATCAGCACGCCGATCCGCAGGCCAGCCATATGGCTCTCCTCCACTCTTCCCGCCCCGCGACGCGCCGAGAACATGCCAGAAAGCACAGGGCGAGTCAATCCGGCGACAGGCTCCGGGCCGCTCCCGTCCGCGATGCCTCGACTTCGCGCCGCACATTGGGCAGGGGAATGGTGCCAGGGACATGCGAAGGCCCACCGAGCGGGGAGCCGCGCGGCGGGCCTGGGGTGGCGTGGAGGGTGATGCGGTCAGCGCTTGGAGAACTGGAAGCCAGCACGCGCGCCACGGCGGCCGTACTTCTTGCGCTCTTTCTCGCGAGGGTCGCGGGTCAGGAAGCCCTCGTCCTTGAGCTTCTGACGGAGGTCCTTATCTATCTTCACGAGGGCGCGGGCGATGCCGAGGACCAGGGCATCGGCCTGGCTCATGGTGCCGCCGCCGGTGATGGTGGCGAGGACGTCGAACTTGTTGATGGCCTTGGCAGCCTTGAGTGGCGCGCGGATGTTCTGGCGGGCGCGATCGGTGAGGAAGTACTCGTCGCCGTCGCGGCCGTTGATGAGGAAGCGGCCTGTGCCGCGGCGCAGGCGGACGCGGGCCACGGCGGTCTTGCGTCGGCCCGTGCCCCAGACGTAGGTGGTGGCGGTAGCGGGCAATGGGACCTCCTTAGAGATCGAGCGGCTGCGGGTTCTGGGCCTGGTGCGGGTGGTCGGGGCCCGCGTAGACCTTGAGTTTCTTGAGCATGCGTGCGCCGAGCCGCGAGCGCGGGAGCATCCGCCGCACGGCCTCGACGATCACCCTGTCTGGGTGCTCGGCGTGCATCTTGGCGAACGAGATGGTCTTGAAGTTGCCGATGTGCCTGGACAGGCGGCGGTACTGCATCTGCTCGCGCTTGCGGCCCGTGAGCGCCACCTTCTCGGCGTTCACGACGACCACGAAGTCGCCCGTATCGACGTGGGGCGTGTATGTCGGGCGGTGCTTGCCCTGGAGAATGGTGGCGATGCGGCTGGCCAGACGGCCGAGCACTTTCCCCTCGGCGTCCACCAGATGCCACTGGGCCGCCACCTCACCGGGCTTGGCCATATAGGTCTTCGACGGCATGAACTCGCTCCGTACACGGCTACAAGGATACACCGCGAGTCTCCAATTATACCGATTCCATCCTCATTGGTCAACGCCTTTTTCTCTCACACGGGGCCGAGCGGGTCCCTTGCCAGGGGGCTCGCCATGCGCTAGTATGCGGGCGGCGGGGTGGGCAGCCGTGGAGGGATTGGGCATGGCGATTCAGTGTCCGCGCTGCGGCCGGCAGTACGACGTGGCCCTCTTCCAGTTCGGTCGGCCTGTGCGGTGCGACTGTGGGGCGAGCGTTGACCTGCGCCGGGGCCACGTCGTCGAGGAGGATGGCGAGACGGCCGCGGCGCAGACGGCCCTCCAGCCGCGAGGGATGGCGCCCGAGCCGGCGGGGCGCCACCTGCTGCTCGTGCGCCACGCGGAAGCGGCGGCGGGGGCACCCTCGGGCGCTGCCCTGCCGGGAGGGCTGTCGGAGTTGGGACGCCGCCAGGCGCTCGCCCTCGCTGCCCGGCTGCTTTGCGAGCGCGTGGTGGCCCTCTACACCAGCGATGCCCCCGCGTGCAGGGAGACGGCGGCACCCGTCGCCAGCGAGCTTGGCGTGCGCCCCCAGCCCACCCCGCTGCTCGGCGAGGATGATCCCTGTGCGGCGCTCGACTTCCTGGGCCTGGCCGTCGAGCGGCACCCGCAGGGAGGCGTCGTGGCTGTGGCAGGCGACGCGGCCTGCCGGGCGGCGTTGTGTTGCGCCCTCGCCCTCCCGCCGGAGGCGCCTGCCACGTTCCGCATCGATCCCGCGTCGCTCCACCGCATCGAGGTCACGGGCGACGGGTGGCGGGTGGCGCTGGTCAACGACACTTGCCATCTGCGCGGCGAGGGCAGCGGCTCGTGACCGACCCCATCACGCCCGGCATCCGCGCCTACATCGACAGTCGCCGCATCGCCGACGACTACGACCGCTACTTCCACTACAACGAGCTCTTCCGCTTCGACACCCAGGTGCTCGACCGCTGGATGCGCGAGCCGGGCCGCCTGCTCGACCTGGGCTGCGGCACGGGACGCCATCTGGTCCACTTCGCCGCCCGCGGCTTCGAGGTGACCGGGGTGGACCTCTCGGAGCACATGCTGGCGGTGGCCCGCCGCAAGCTCGCCGCCGAGCGCTGCTCGGCCACGCTCGTCCAGGGCGACATCACACAGCTTGGCGGCCTCGGCCTCGGCCGCTTCGACTACGCGATCTGCATGTTCAGCACCCTGGGGATGATCTACGGGGCGGGCAATCGGCTGGCCTTCCTGCGAAGCATCCGCGAGCATCTCGACGCGGGCGGGCTCCTCGCGAGCCACGTGCACAACCGCTGGCACAACCTCTACTACGCCGACGGCCGCG
>CAZDNN010000023.1:0-23329 GCA_964506385.1 uncultured Planctomycetota bacterium | reverse complement strand
GTGACAATGGAGGCGGGGGCTTCCGGGTATCATTTGGGTGCGCGCCATCCCCTTGTCCCGCCTGAGCTTAGAAGGCTCCCGCATGCCCCGCCGGGCTGGCTTCACGATGATCGAGCTGCTCGTCGTGATCGGCGTCATCGCGCTGCTCCTTGCCATTACCTTCCCGGCCTACGTGAGCATCCGCCGCAGCCAGAGGATCAAGCGGACCCAGCAGGTGGTCGATACCCTCGGGGCCGCCGCCGCGGCCTACGCCAATGACTACGGCATGTACCCGCCCGCCGAGTACGGCACCGAGACGGCCAACTGGGGGAACCGCTCGCTCGTGACCCTGCTCAACGCGCGCGGCGGCAGGAGCTGGCCCTATCTGCCCTCGGCCTTCTACAACGACCGCCAGGAGATCGACGGCCCGCTGTTCCTCGACGAATGGGACCACCCCTTCATCTACTTCGATTCCTCGGCGATGGCCGAGGGCACGAGCCACACTTACACCATCGAGGGCAACCCCGCCGTAAGCCCCATCCGGGGCGACGACGGCTACTACAACTTCGGCCGCTGCCAGATCTGGTCCGTCGGCCCCAACGGGCAGAACGATGGCGGCCTCGGCCTCCACACGAAGGAAGCCGACGACATCGCCAACTTCACGCTCGAGACCTCGGACGACTAGAGGCTCGCGACGCATGCGCAATCGGCATTCGGCAATCGGCAAGCGCCTCCGCCGAAGCGGCTTCGTCGCTCTCGCGAAGGCGGATCGGCAATCGCGCTGCGGCTTCACGCTGCCGGAGCTGTTGATGTCGCTGCTGATCGTCGCCGCGCTCATGCTGGTGGGGGTGGGGGCGTACTGGCGGATGACCCGGGGCTTCGCGCTGCGGGCCGGCGTCGGGAGCGTGGAGGCGGCGGTCCGGGGGGCGAGGGCCTTCGCCGTCCACGAGCGGACCTCGGTGGTCATCATGCTCGACCCCGTGCCCGAGGAGCCCTACGCCCTGATCGAGAAGCTCCAGGCGCTCGGCAAAGAGACGGTCGGCTGCTGGCACTTCGAGGCCAGGCAGATCGAGGGCACGAAGCTGGCCGGCGCACTGGGCCAGGAGGCGGACATCGAAGGCGTGGCCTCGACGGTGCCAGGGAAGATAGGCCGCGCGCTCGTCTTCGACGGCACGACGACGGCCGTGACGATCCAGAGCCCATACTTCGACGAGATTCGCGACGGCGTCTTTCTCGAGGCCTACGTCTGGCCTGACCCCACGGGGATGTCGAGCGGCGCCATCCTCCCCATCGTCAGCAAAAGCGACGGCGGCCAGAGCCCCTTCACCCTGGCGCTGCGGTACCAGCCGACGGCGAGCCAGGACCTCTTCGAGCTCCAGGGCAGCGTCCGCACCGAATCGGCGACGCTGAGCGCCCGCACTGACGCGCTGATCCGCGCGGGCGAGTGGACCCACGTGGCCCTGGCGTACATGAACGACGCGCTCGGCATCGTCCTGCGCATCAACGGCCAGGAGGTCGAGCTCTTCGACGTGACGGCGGGCACGGGCAAGCTCCAGCGGAACACGGCTGCGCTGGCCATCGGCCGCGACGACAGCGCCCGCTTCAAAGGCCGCCTCGACGAGGTGAAGGTAGGCAGCCTGGTGACAGGCGAGTCCCACGTGCTGCCGAAGAACACCGAGGTCCGCGTGGACCCCGGGAGCAGCGACGGCCACATCCACCTCGACGCGGAAGGGAAGCTGGACACCCGCTACCACGGCAGCCTCGTCGAGTTCCGCGTCCGCTCGCCGAAGGACCGGCTGAACCGGGTGATCCAGGTCAACTGGCTCGGCGAGGTCACCGTGTCCGAGCGCGGGCGGACGATCGAGTGACGCCGCGCGCCGCGACGGCGGGGATGGCGCAGCGAGGACCTGAGCGCGGCGGCGCAGCCTGCTGCACCCTGTGAGGCGACACAGCCATGGTCAATCGGCAATCGGCAATCGGCAATCGGCAATCCCGCAGGGACGGCTTCGCCATCCTGATGGTGGTGCTGGTGCTCGTGGCGCTGGCGATCATCGCGGCGCCCTTCGCCATCTCGATGCGGCAGGAGGAGCACGCGAGCCGGAACTTCGCGGCCCGCGCCCGCGCCAAGCTCGGCGCAGAGGGCGCGCTCAACTGGGCGAAAGCGCAGCTCGAACGCTCCCACGACTACTTCGAGGAGCTCGAAACCCGACAGGGGAGCCCACCGACCGTCTACAACTCGCCACAGGTCGATGCCCGCGGCGAGATCCGCGTGGACCTCACGAGCACCGTCCTCACCGAGGGCGAGGTGGCGCTCGACATCGCCGACCACCAGGGCGCCATGTGGGGCGTCACGGCGACCGACGAGCAGGGGAAGGTCAACATCAAGACCGCCAGCCGGGCCTTCCTGCGCAACCTCTTCGAGCTGCTCTTCGGCACCAGCCGCGGCCACGCCATCGCCGACGCCATCATCCAGTACCGCGACGTCAACGGCCGCCAGTTCACCAGCCTCACCCAGATTCGCGAGGTCGGCGCCAGCATCACCGCCGCCGAGTTCGACCGCATGGCCGGCTTCCTCACCGTCCATTCGGCCGCGCTCGTCGGCGACACGCCATCGGGCGAGCCCGCGCTCCACCCCCTCAACATCAACACGTGCACCGAGGAGGCGCTCCGCGCCTGGCTGCTCGGCCTCAAGCTCGTCCCGCAGGAGGGGATGGACGACCACGAGGGCGTGACGGCCGCTGAGGTCAACAACCTGATCCTGCGTCTCCGCGTCTTCACCACCCTTGGCGAGAGCGTCAGCCAGGGCGCCACCAGCGTCCTGCTCGACAACGCGACGGCAATGCCGGACAGCGGGTGGGTCTCCATCGAGGGCGACGCCGTCAAGTTCACCGCACGGACGGGGAACCGGATCAGCGTCGCCGACCCCATCGCGGACCCGACGGTCCCGCTCGCCGCGCGGGTCGATGAGGACCATCCGCGGCTGACCGACATGGGGCTCCAGGACGTCGAGGTCCGCCTGCTGTTCACCGACATCGAGAACGACCTCGCGAGCGTCCTCGACACGATGGTGGCCGCGGGCGAGCTGAGCGAGGGCAGCCGCTCGGCCATCCTGGCCAACGCCATCAACCCGCGGAATGCCGAGGCCCTCGACACGGCGACGACCACCGCGCCCCTTTGCTTCCGCTCGTTCAACATCTACACCATCGAGGCCACCGGGGTGGTCAACGGCCAGGACGGCCGCGAGCTGGCGCGCTACACGGTCCGCCAGGTCGCCCAGGTCGCCCCCCGTGGCAACCTCGAGATCCGCATCGAGACGCAGAACGACTTCGAGCAGTCGCTGGTCAGCGGCCAGGGGAACCTGGTCGCGACGTTCCCCAACGCCACCCAGGTGAGCGACATCCCGGCCGAGAACGTCGAGCTCGCGGCCACGGTGCTCCTGCGGCGGGGCCGCCTGGGGCTGAAGGCGGCCGAGGTGACCCCGGCGGCGAGCACGAGCTTCGGCGCCCGCTACAACGGGGAGATGCGCGGCAACACCCTGTGGGCCGAGCCGGAGCTGTCGCGCCTGCCCGAGCCTGACGCTCTGACGACCGTGAGGTGCGAGCCGGGCGAGGAGGGCGATGTCGAGCCCGAGGGGGTCCACGTCGGCGTCCGCCAGATCGAGGGCCGCGACCCGGAGAAGCGCATCCTCGTCTACAAGGCCCGGCAGGACGACGAGGAGGGCGAGGGCTACGAGAGCAACATCCCGCACGGCGGGGAGTACATCTCGCCGTTCATCATCGAGACCTGGGTCAAGTTCGACCCCGCGGGCGAGGGCCCCGGCCAGTTCGACTACGGCAAGGACCACTTCCTGTTCGACCTCGCGGAGACGACGTGGACGAACCGCATCGCCCTCTACTACGACAGCACGGTGGACAGCGCGGACGGCACGGGGGAGGGCGACCTGGTGCTCTACGTGTGCGACGCGACGCTCCAGCGCCTGCCGGCGCAGGTGCGGGCGCACGTCACGTCCGACACTTTCGAGCCGCAGCGCTGGTATCACCTGGCCGCGGTGGTCAAGGGGATCGGCTACAACCAGATGGCGCTGCTGATCAACGGGCAGAGCGTGGGCGAGTACGAGCCGTCGGCCGCCCTGTCATCGGACCTGGCGCAGCTCGCGACGACGGTGAGCTGCGACGGGCTGGCGACTTACTCGGACTCGAAGTACTTCGCCCCCTTCCGATGGCCGCCGGCCCAGGACACGGCGATCGCCGGCGGCGAGCTCATCGAGTTCCTCACCGCCAGCGACACGACCCTGAGCGGCTGCACCCGCGGCGCACGCGGCACCCAGGCACGCAAGCATTACGCCGGCACCCGCGTCGAGATCTACGGCTACGACGACCTCCTGCGCCAGGGCTCCTGGTACCACAGCGACACCGAGTACCTGATCGACCATCTGCTGAAGGCCGGGGAGGAGCCGGCCCTCACGAAGGCCCTGCCCGCCGAGATGGCCGCCGCCACCGTGGACGACGGCGACGAGCAGGAGCCGCCCGTAGCCCCGACCATCGCCATCGACCTCACTGCCGACGGCACGACCGACTACTGGACCCCCGTCGCCAGCAAGTACGAGGCCGCAGAGCTCGACGGGAACGCGATCCCGGCCGAGGGCTGGCTGCCCATCGCCTTCAGCGAGATGTGGCTCATCGAGGGCAAGGACACGCCCATCGCTGACGACGAGGCGAAGTTCACCGAGGTCGCCGAGGACGAGACGTTCCAGGCATTCCTGCTCTACAACGAGACCGGGACGACCCTGGGCACTGGGCAGCGGACGCTCGAGGATGCCCTCAACGGCCTGGGGTTCCTGCGGGTCGAGAAGAACGAGACGGGCGAGGGCGACAAGCCGGGCGAGGTCATCAAGTACTCGCAGGCGGGGGTCGTGCTCGTGTGGCGGAAGATCGCCGAGGATGATCCCGCCACGGAGGACGTGGACGAGGAGAAGCGGGTGGCCTGGTACATCGGCTACCTCGCGGGGTTCGGCCAGGCCGTGGCTGAGGGGGAGGAGGCGTCTTCCGAAGGCCGCCGCGGCTGCTTCGAGACCGAGGAGGCCGAGATCGTCGAGGGCGCCACCCTACGCTTCGACTGCATCAAGCTGACCCACAACATGAACCTGCCGCGGGGCCACCGCGAGGAGGTGTCCTGGACCTACACCGACATCAACGGCCAGGAGACGACATACGACATGGGCCGCCTCACGGGGCGCGGCATCTTCCAGCTCTACCGCGACCCCAGCTACTACGAGTGGATTGACTTCTGCTGGCCCCAGTACAAGGCCGAGACCGATGAGCTTGCTCTCCTCAACAACTGCTGGCTCGTCGGCATCGTCCGCGCGCGGGCGGACACCGTGCCCGATGGCGACGAGCACACTGGCCGCGAGTTCCTCGCCGGCGGCGCCGACAAGATCCTGCCCGTCTTCTTCACCCACAACCAGGTGCGGGTCATGAACCAGTACCTGCCCATCATCAAGGGCCCTGGCGACCAGGTGACCCTGCTCGACCGCAAGGGCGACCGCAAGGAGGAGCACGTCGTCTGCCACGGCAGCGGCCACCTGTTCGCCTTCCGCGAGCCCGTGCAGCAGACTTACCTCTACGCGGACAACCCGCGGGTGCTCAAGTTCCCCTCCGGCAGCCTGCCCATGAAGCCCGACGACCTGATGTTCATCGGGTCGGACAGCGACTTCGACGACCAGTTCTCCGCCGAGACGGGCGACACGACCGATCCCGCCGGCGAGCCCGAGCGGCCGGCCAACGCGACGTTCGACGAGATCAAGGTCTACCCCGCTGGCAGCTACGCCACGGTGGGGCTCTACGACTTCGAGGAGACCGGCGGCCAGCCGCCGACCGAGAAGGCGGGCCGCTGGAAGCAGTTCTCCATCGACTCCGATGCGCCGCCCATCTCCGACAGCCTGGCGCCGCCCTTCTACATCCGCATCGGCCACCTCGAGCGCATCTCGCCCAAGCCCACGGGCGACCCGCCGGTGTTTCAGCAGCCCTTCCGCTTCATCTCCAACGGCCACGCCTCCTGGCCGATGGAGGGCTACCTGAAGATCGACGACGAGTGCATGTTCTTCCGCACCATGTACTACAACCGCGACGGCGGCCACTCGGCCAAGATGCTCTTCCAGCCCGGCAAGCCCAAGGACGAGGATGGCCTGACCTACGCCCTGCGCAAGTCCGACAACGACATCTACGTCGGCTTCGAGGAAGGCAAGGACTTCCCCGAGCAGGGCTACCTGACCTTCTCAAGCTCCTGGCCGAGCCGCACCTACTGGGACCGCTTCGCCCAAGTCGCGGCGGACAGCGGCCAGGGCGCGGCCGCGCTGTGGGCATGGCTCAAGGAAGGCAACTTCATACTGGGCGAGGGCGGCCGCATGTCCTCGAGCGGCCACGTGGCGCACCAGGAGCGGCTTTTCTATGACAGCAAGGAGCGGACCACCGTCAACGGCCAGGACGCCTGGAAGCTCCACCTCGCTGACCGCGCCATCCTCGACAGCAGCATCGCCGAGGCGAAGTACGTGGATGAGACGAGCACGCCGAGCTGGTACATCGAGGGCATGACGAGCGTCGGCGGCGCCACGTGCCGCGTGTTCCCCTGCGAGCTGCTCGTCCTCAAGCGTGGGTGCCTCGGCACAGGCAACGCCGAGCAGCAGACGACCCACGGCATCGGCACCATCGTCATGCCCCTCGAGCACATCCCCACCAGCCTCACCCCGCGGCCCGCCGTCAAGCTCAAGCGCGATCTGGAGACCGGCCTGCTCGAGCGCGACCCCGAGGACGCCAACCTGCTCGCGACCCTCGACGACGACAGCACCGAGTTCGACCTCACGAAGCCTGAGTACGAGTATGGCATCGTGGTCGAGGACGTTGACAGCTTCCCCGCGGAGGGCTACGTCCAGATCGGCGACGAGATCCTCGCCTACGCCCAGGACCGCAACGGCAACTCGCCCGTGTGGAACGCGAAGGTGCGAATGTGGGACGAGGCGCAGGCCACGTGGGTCGAGAAGGTCATGCCCGTGCTCACCGGGGTCAAACACTTCCGCCAGCGCTACGGCACGGCCCGCGCGTCGTACCTGGACTACAAGCCCGGCGAGAGCGGCGCTCTCAAGCACCTCGACCCCGGCGTGCCCGACCCCGCGAAGGAGCCAGGGGACGCCGGCTACAAGATCCAGCCGACCCCGCCTTACTGGGACGACAACTGGAAGCACATCGTCCACGTCCGCGAGTTCCGCTACTACGACCGCTACCCGCAGAAGGAACCGGCGACGCCGGGCGCCGCGGCGGACACTTATGTCGGCCAGTACTCGCCCCACCCCGACGACGGGCGGCTGGCCTACTACGAGTTCGCCGTCACCCTGCCCGGCACGCTGTGGACCCGCGTCCAGTGGGCGGAGCTGCTCTACCGCAAGGAGGACGGCGTCTGGCAGTTCAGCAACGATCCCCTCAGCAGCAGCGACGACTACGACGTGAAAGTCCTGGTGCAGATCGACGGGCAGCCGGGCTGGGACGACATGACGATGGACGAGGCGGTGCAGCTCAACGGCGCGGGGCAGCCTCCGCAGCCTGTGGCCACGCCCGTCCACTGGCGCGACGAGTTTCCCAACCGCACCGACGTCTACGACCCCGACCCCGGCTCCCATCGCCCCCTCAAGCCCATCATCTACCTCTTCGACGAGGCCTACGACCCCGACGAGACGACAGGCCGGCCCGACAACTTCATCAACCCCTATCGCAGCGGCACCTCGCTGAGCCAGCGCGGCCAGTACGGCGACCGCCTGCGCCTCCGCGTCCTCTTCCAGTACCGCAACAAGGACCACCAGGCGCCCGACTACGTCATACCCTGGCGCACCCCCTTCGTGGACACCATTATCATCAACTACCAGGCGCCGACCTACGTCATGGAACACCGCGAGATGCCGTACTAGGGGATGCTGGATACTCGATGCTGGATACTCGATGCTGGATACTGGATGCTGGATGCTGGATACTGGACCTGTCCGCCGAAGGCCCGGCGAAGGCGGATACTGGATACTGGACCTGTCCGCCGAAGGCCCGGCGAAGGCGGATGCTGGATGCCCGAAGCAGGCGAGAGACGGCAACGTAGCAACGGAGCCTCCGGCTCCCAAGTGATCGAGAGCGTGTGACGATGCGCAATGGGCAATCGGCAATCGGGAGTCGGCGATCCCGCGGGGCCTTCACGCTCGTCGAGATTCTCGTCGCCGTCGGGGTCCTCGCCATCCTGGGTCTGGCGCTGCTGGGCCTGATGAGCGCGGCGGTGGACGCCTGGCGCCGCGGCGAGGCCAGCCGCCAGGTCAACGAGAAGCTCCAGGCCCTCCGCCGCCAGATCGCCGACGACCTGACCGCCGCCGTCACCGATCAGGCCCCCGTGCCCGACTTCCACTACGCCCTCGACACCCTCCTGAGCCTGCCTGATGACCACGACGACCCCTACTACATCATCCACCCCGGTACCGACGCCGGCGCGCTGAAGACCGACACCGCCGCCGGCCGCGAGCTGACCTACTTCGCCCCCTCCGGCTCCTCGGCCACCGTCGTCCTCCGTGTGCGCGTCCCCTTCACCGTCCAGGCCGCGCTGCTGAAGGCCAGGATGGACGTCTTCGACCTCAACGCCGACGTGCGCCTCCAGGTCGGCCGGCGGACCTACGACCCCGAAAACCCTGACACACTGCCCGGCACCTGGACGGATGTCGAGTGGCTCAACGAGACGCACGAGCACGACGGCGGGATCGGCGGCGCCGAGCGCGACATCTCCGAGGCCGTGCGGGGTGGCGACATCGTCTTCATCCGCGCCATCCTCCGCAACGCCGTCGCGGAGACCGCGCAGTTCCTCCGCGCCGACAACCTGCGCGCCGAGGGACGCCCCGTCCTGATCCTCGACTGCTACAGGGACCCCGACGCCCTGCCCCAGCGCCCCCGTCCCACCTTCAGGGCCTACTTCGAGAGCGGCGCCCAGGTCGTCGCCTTCGCACGGACCATCCCCGGCGAGACGGAGAAGGCGGCACTCCGCGACGCCGGCAGCGGCGGCGGCACCGAGTACTACAACCACTTCGACGACGACGGCGACAACAAGGTGGACGAGGCGGAGGACCTCATGCCGCTCGGCGGCCGCGGCCAGGTGGTCTACCGCGTGCGGCCCGACCCCGACCGCCCGGGCCAGAGCATCCTCCAGCGGGCCTTCGAGGCCCCCATAGGCCGCTCGGTCCAGCAGCTCGTCGAGGGGAAGCGGCTCCACGACTTCATGCCCGGCGTCCTCTACTTCGGCATGACCTTCTGGGGCGCCGAGACCACCACGTGGGAGCTGCGGCCCGAGCTTGACCCCGACTACGGCACCCGCGATCCCGAGCCGCGGCCCCCCAGCCGGCGATGGCTCTCGAGCCGCTATCTGCCCGAGCAGGTCCAGGTCACCGTCGTCCTGGAGCCCGACCGCGGGAAGCGCACGGCAACCGAGCTCATCGAGGCCGTCGCCGCCGACTTCCCAGCGGCCGACACAGGGCGGCTCCGCGTCCAGAACACCAAGGGCTTCTACGCCGTGGACCGCTCGGCCGACTTCACCCGCGAGTTCCTCCGCGACCCGCGGCACTACGTGAAGGTCGGCGACGAGTGGATCTACTACGACCACGTGGCCGACGAGACGACCCTCGTCATCCCCCAGCACGGCCGCGGCGCCCGCGGCACAGTGCCCGTCGCCCACCAGGACGGCGAGGAGGTCCTCCGCGGCACCACCTACGTCTTCACCGTCAGCATCCCCGCGTTCCGACACTGGGAACGGTGACGGGCATTTGCGATTTCCGATTTCCGATTTCCGATTGCCGATTTCCGATTGCCGATTCCGAAGCGGAAGCGCATAATGAGGTCGAGGGTCGTGATGATGAGAACCGGCAGTCGGCAATCGGCAATCGGCAATCGCCGCTCCGCCTTCACGTTGATGGAGATCCTGCTGGCCATCGGGATCCTGGCCATCGGGATCACGTCGGTGCTGTTCCTCTTCGCGATGGGCGCGCGGTCCCATCGCCGGGCCGTGGACAGGACGCGCAGCGCGCTCCTGGCCGAAGCGGTGTTCAACCAGATCCGCGCCGACCTTGCCACCGGCCTGCCCGACTACTACGAGGTGGACACAGGCGATGAGACCAAGATCCTGCCGATCGTCAACGCCAGTCACGCCGACTTCCCTGAGTTCACCTACGACGTGACCTTCGAGAAGCTCTACCCCAGCGACACCCGCGGCGACTTCTACAAGGTCCGCGTGACCATCCGCTGGGGTGACCCCGACGTCGAGCGCGACGCGCGCAACTCCGAGACCTACGAGAGCATCCTGCGGCGGAAGAACTTCTGACGCCCCATCGTTGACCGCTGACTGCTGACAGCTCATACCCATGGCCCTCGGCAAAGAATCCCATCTGTCGATGCGGCGGATCGTGTGGATCGCGGTCCTCGCCATCATCCTGCCCAGCCTGGTGCTCACCCTGGTGGGGCTGAAGCTCACGCTGAACCTCAAGAGCCGGCTCGGACAGTACCTCGCGGACCAGTACGCCTCGGAGACCCGCGGCAAGGCGGCCGAGGTCGAGGATCGGGTGGCGGCGCTCGAGACGCGGGTGCGCCGCGCTGCGGACGGCCTTGCGCCGGAGGCCGTCGAGCCGAGCCTCGAGGCGCTCGAGCGCCAGAGCCCCCTGGTGGGCCAGGTGTTCCTGCTGGACGAGCGGCTGGCCATGCTCTACCCGCCGGAGCCGACGGCGGCGCCTGTGGTGGAAGAGACGATGATGTGGGGCGAGCCCTTCCCGCCGGCCGTGCGGCAGGCTCATGCGGCCAATGGCCCGGTCGAGGTGGCCCACGCGATTGAGGCGATCCGCCGCTACCGCGACCGCACCCAGGCGCCTGCCGCCCGAGCCCGCGCCACGCAGGCCATCGCGGCCCTGCTCTTCCGCTACGGCCTCTACGACGCTGCACTGGCCGAGTACAAGCGGCTGCTCCAGGGTGACAACGTCGCTGTCTTCAGCCCGTCGCTGGCCGTTCTCGCCCGCTACCAGATCGCGCTGGCCTCCCGCGAGCTCGGCCGCCCGCTCGACGCCCTCACCGCGCTCCTCGACCTGCTTGCCGATCTGGTCCGGGAGCAGACGGGCATCGCCGACTCCAGCCGGATCGCCTGGTTCAAGCAGAGGGCTCGCGCCGACATCGAGGCCCTGCTGGCCCGGCCCGACGTGCCGCGCCCCGAGGCCCGCCGCTACGCGGCGCTCGTGGATGAGGACACGCGGCGGGCCGAGCGCAAGCGGTTCCTCGCCTACCTGCGCGAGGTCGTCCTGGGGGGGCTCAGGCTGGAAGCGCCGTCGCTGCGGCCCGAGGACGAGGGGTTCCGCCACCGCTATGGCGAGTTCGCAGGCCGGCCCTACCTGGTGGCCTACGCGGCTGTGCGCGCCCCGGACGAGAGCCGCCGCATCCTGGGGTTCAGCCTCGACCTCGACTACCTCCAGCGCGACCTGCTGCCCGAGGTGCTGCGCTCGGGCCGGTTCGGCACGCGGGTCGCCTTCGTGGTGGCCGACCGCAAGGACAAGGCGATCTACGGCAGCCGGGGCGGCCGTCCTCTGGCGGCCCGCGAGCCCTTCCGCCAGGTGTTCGAGGACTGGCATCTCGGCCTCGTCGAGCGCCGGCCCGCCGAGCTGCGGGACCTCGCACACCGCAACGTCACCCTCTTCGCCTTCGTCACCTCCGCCATGATCGTCGCCATCATCCTGGGCGTGATCATCACCCTGCGCGGGACGGCCCGCGAGCTGGAGCTGTCGCAGCTCAAGAGCGACTTCGTGAGCAACGTCTCCCACGAGCTGAAGACGCCGCTGGCCCTGATCCGCATGTTCGCCGAAACCCTCGAGATGGGCCGCGTCACCGACCCCGCCAAGCTCCACGAGTACTACAGCATCATCACCCGCGAGTCTGAGCGGCTGACACAGCTCATCAACAACGTCCTCGACTTCTCCCGCATCGAGGGCGGGCGGAAGACGTACGACCTGCGTCTGGAGGAGGTGGCCGACGTGGTGGCCGACGCCCTTCGCGCCTTCAGCTACGAGCTCGAAAAGCAGGGCTTCGACGTCGAGACCGACATCCCTGACGACCTGCCGGATACGCTGATGGACCGCAACGCCATCTCCCTGGCCATTCTCAACCTGCTGTCGAACGCCGTCAAGTACTCGGGCGACGACCGCCGCATCCACCTCAGGTGCTGGGTGGAGGACGGCTTCGTGCGCATCGCCGTGACCGACCACGGCATCGGCATCGCGCCGGAGGACCTCGACAAGGTCTTCGACAAGTTCTACCGCGTGGCCGACGAGCGGGTGCAGGCCACGCGGGGCAGCGGCCTGGGCCTCGCCATCGTCCGCCACTCCATCGAGGCCCACGGCGGCACCATCGCCGTCGAGAGCGTTGAGGGCGAGGGCTCCACATTCACCATCGCCCTGCCCATCCGCACCCGGCTGCCCGACGCGGACCGAAGGAGACGCACTGCCTGACGCACGGACCGGCCGCAGGGCGCCCACTTGCCCTCAAGCGGCCACTCTGATACGGTGGACGCACCACCCTGTCGTGGGGAAAGGATACCATGGAGAAAATCCTGATCGTCGAAGACGAGCCCGACATGGTCATGGGCCTCAAGGACAACCTCGAGCTCGAAGGCTACCAGGTGGTCACCGCCCTCGACGGCGAGCGGGCCGTCGAGGTCGCCCTCCAGACATGCCCCGACCTCATTCTGCTGGACATCATGATCCCGAAGCTCAACGGCTTCGAGGTCTGCAAGCAGCTCCGCCAGAAGGGCATGGACGTGCCCATCATCATGCTCACCGCGAAGAGCCAGGAGGTCGATAAGGTCCTCGGCCTGGAACTCGGCGCGGACGACTACATGACCAAGCCCTTCAGCATCCGCGAGCTGCTCGCCCGCATCAAAGCCGTGCTGCGCCGGCCCCGGCGGCCCCCCGAGAAGATCGACAGCTATGCCTTCGGCAACGTGACGGTGGACTTCCGCAAGCAGGTGGCCGTCAAGGACGGCGTGCCGGTCGAGCTGTCCCACTACGAGGCGGAGATCCTCCGCCTGCTCATCGCCAACCAGGGCGAGCCAATCAGCCGCAACCGCATCCTCGACGAGGTCTGGGGCTACGAGCTCTACCCCACGACCCGCACCATCGACAACCACGTCGTCAAGCTCCGCCAGAAGATCGAGGACGACCCTCACAACCCCGTCCACATCGTCACCGTCCACGGCATGGGCTACAAGTTCGTCGAGTAGGGGGGCACCGACGGCCCCTGCTCGCTGAGCGTGAGGCCCCCGGCCCAGGCGGCATCGGGTTTGGCGATGCGCGCGGTGGGCGGGAGCCGGGCATCAGGCGGATGGCTGGAGCGGTTGCCACGCACAGGGGAGGCAGGCGAGGCGCACGCGGCTGTGGGCCGTGGGAAAGGCTGGGGTTAGGGCGATGGGGGCGCCCGACGCAAGCCTCGCTGTGGGAATGGCTTACAAGGTCTTACATTTTTTCACTTGCCGTTGACATGCCGAGTGCAGGGATGTAGTATGATCCGGTTGTGGCATACGGCCACAGGAGAGGCTTTGCGCATGCCCTCATTGCGTCTCGATCTGGCGGTTGTGCTGTGTGCGGCGGCGGCGGCCGGCGCCGCGGCGCAGCGCCCGAATCTGGCCCTCCGGTACCAGGACGCGTGGTACCAGGAGAACGGGCTCCAGGACCCGCGTCAGGCGGCCGCCGGCTACCGCGCGGTGGCCGATGCCGAGGGTGCCGACGCGACTCTGGCGGCGAAGGCGCTGCTGCGGCTGGCCGCGTGCCAGCGGCAGATGGGCGACGGCGATGCGGCGGGCGAGGTGGAGCTGGAGGCGCGGCGCCGCTTCCCCGGCGAGATCGGCAAGTTCCCCACGTATCAGCTCGAGGTGCTGGAGAAGCAGCTCGACGAGGCCTTCCACGTGGGCGACGCGGAGACGGCGGCGCAGGCCGTCGCCCGCTTCCTCGACGGGCTGGACGACATGACGGTGCGCACGATCTGCGAATCGGTATACGCCCGCGCCCGTCTGCTGCGGGAGCGTGATCCTGTGGCGAGCATCCCGATGCTGCGCAAGGCCGTGGCCATCAGCACGTACCTGCGGCAGCTCGCGCGGAGCGCCTACGCGCAGAAGGACATCGGCGACATCTACGCGGCGGCGGGCCAGTACGGCCAGGCCATCGCGGCCTATCGGAAGACACAGCAGGACTTCCCGACGGTGAAGGGCGCCGGCGCCTGGGCGCAGCTCGGCATTGCCGAGACGCATCGCCTGGAGAGCCGGCTGCCGGAGGCCGTGGCGGCCTACCGCGCCGTCGAGCGGGATTACCCGGGGCAGCTCGCCCAGGTGCTGTGGGCGCACCTGTGGATGGGCGACGCGTACCGCGCGGCGGGCCGCATGGCCGACGCGATGGCGGCGTGGCGCCGGGTGGTCGAGGAGTTCAACGAGCCCGATCACGCCGACAAGCTGGCCCTGGCGGCCCTGCTCCTGGGGCAGGCGGAGCCGGGCCAGGTGATCCGGTCGCCGGGCGGCGAGTTCGCCAACGACGTGGCCTACTTCCTCGCCGTGCGGGCCGTGATGGACGAGCGCCAGGACCGGGCGCGCCGCTACTACCGCCGCTGCGTCGAGCTGTCCCGCGGCAACGACTGGCCGCGTCCCCTGGCCGCTCGCGCGCTGGCGACCCTCGAAGCCGCCGCCGAGCCGTAGGCCCGGCGGGCGGCAGGCGCTGGACGGCAATAGAAGGAGTGGAGAGCCATGATGTCCCCGAACAGGCGTCCGAGAGGCGGGTTCACTCTGATCGAGCTTCTGGTGGTGATCGCCATCATCTCCATCCTGGCCGGGATGCTGCTGCCGGCGGTGACCTATGCCAGGAGGGCCGCGCGGGAGAAGGCGTGCATCGGCCATATCAAGGATATCTACAACGGCTGCGAGCTCTATATGCTCAACCACGGCGCCACCCGCTGGCTGCCGCTGTGGATCACCCAGCTCGCCGACCTGGAGTACGCGGGCGCCCTGCGAGACCCCAACGGCCGCCTCCCCTCCGACCCCAGCTACGACTGGGACCAGATGAACAGCAAGTTCAACGACTGCGTGCTGGCCTGCCCGAGCGACGGCTCATATGGCCGGGAGGGCGGGCGGCCCGACGATCTGTCCTACTCGAACACCACCGATCAGATCGAGCAGTATCCTCGCGCCGATGTGGACTTTCACGCCGGCGGCCCGTTCCCCTCGGGCGCCAGCGACTCCACCCTCGAGCAGGCCGACCGCGTGCCGAGCAGCTACCTCTACGAGTTCAACTCCGAGCTGTGCGACTGGCTGTACGACTACGGCGACCCCTATGCACCGACCGACAACGAGTTCAAGGGGGTGTCGTGGGGCAGCGCCGACGTGGTGCGGCTGTGCGACCTGAACGGCGACAGCCAAGTCTCGTGGTACGAGATCAAGATGCTCACGGTGATGGGCCGCTCGACCATTGGCCTGCGGGCCTACGGCACGCGGGTGCCCGTCCTGCGGTGCTACTGGCACGTCACGCCGTTCGGCTATCTGCTGGACACCAGCAAGGTCATCTCGGTGACCTACGGCGGCGACGCCGTCACGGGCACGGCCCTGTGGTACAAGGACTGACTGCGACCTCCCCGCCCCTGTGGAAAGGAGCGACGCGCATGAGCGCGAGAGGCCCCCTGGCCGCCCTCCTAGTCCTGGCTATCGGCCACGGCCCGTTGGCCGCCGGCGAGAGGCCTCCGCCCAAGCCGGCCCCCGAGGCGAAGCCCGCGCCGCAGGCCCCGGCCGAGAGCCCGGAGCAGCAGGCCGCGCGGCTTGCCCAGCTCTACGAGCAGGCCGAAGCGCTCTACAAGGGCGGCAAGCTCCGCGACGCGCAGCGGCTCTACGCCCAGATCGCACTCGAGAAGCCGAGCTTCCGCCGCGTGCCCAGCCGGCTGAACGCCATTCGCGGGAAGCTCGAAGAGGAGGAGCGACGGGAGGCGCGCGCCCGAGTCCAGCGCCTGCTCGAAGAGGCCGAGCAGCAGTTCGCCGCCGGCCAGTATGACGCCGCCGCCAGATCCTGTGAGACGGTGCTGGCCACGGACCCGAAGAACACCCGCGCCCGCCAACTGCTCACCGAGTGCGCCGGCGAGGTCGAGCTCCAGCGCCGCATGTTCTCCATCTTCGACGCCACGGCGCCGGCGCCGTCGCGTCAGATCATCGGGCAGGCGAAAACGGCCGTGAGCGGCGTGACGCCCCCGCCGGCCCCGCTGCGGCCGGAGGGCGGCGCGCCGGTGGTCCGCTCGGGCAGGGGCGAGGCCGCGCCAGGCCCCGGGACGGCCCGCGTGGTGGGGCCGGGCGCGAACGTCGAGACCGTCGGACGGCCCGCCGTCCCTCCGCCGGGCCTCCCCGCCGACCCCGAGGGCTCGCGGCTGCTCAGCAGGGCCTGGGACCTCTATCAGGGCGCGAAGCTCGCCGGCGACCCGCGTCCCGCGCTCCGTCAGGCGATGGACACCCTCGCTCCCATCACCGCGGTGAGCAAGCACACCCAGCACACGAAGGACACGGCGGCGCTGCTGCGGAAGAGCATCGCCCGGCGGCTCGCGCAGGGCGGCGGCGGGGTCTCCGCCGAGGAGGCCAACCAGGCGCGCCTCTACCAGCGCTACCTGGAGGCCGAGGAGCACTACCGCAAGCAGAGATACGACAAGGTGGTCGAGATCACCAAGGCGATCCTGGCAGAGGACCGCAGCTTCGCCATCGCCAAGCGGCTCTACCAGCAAGCGCGGTTCAAGCTCCAGGAGTTCGAATACGAGGAGATGAACCTCGAGCAGACCCTCACCGTTGACCGGCACTTCGCCGACATCGAGAGGCAGAGCGTCCCGCCCGAGAATCCGCCGCCCGTGCGTCGGCCCGTCATCTCGCTCGAGCGGCCCACCGTCGAGCTCTCCAGCCCCGAGCTCGAAGAGAAGCTCAACCAGCGGGTCAGCGTCAACCTCATTGAGGCCGACCTCGACTACTTCCTCGACCTGCTCTTCCGCTCCACCGGCGTCAACATCATATACAACCCGGAGGTCGTCGCCGACAAGGTCATCACCGTCCACGTCTCGAACTACCCGCTCCGCCAGCTCCTCGACTACATCGCCCGCAACCACGGCCTGATGTTCGCCACGACCCGCGACGGCGTGCTCATCACCACCCCCGAGGAGCCGCGGCTCGAGACGTTCGTCTACCCGCTCCACTACGGCCTCATCGACGTCACCGTCGCCCCCGAGTCCTCCGCCGTCGAGGGAGCGGGCTCCGCCTCGCCGCCCATCGAGCCGCCCATGACGTCCAACGTCGAAATGCTCATCGAGCAGCTCCCCCAGCTCATCGAGTGGCCCCAGGGCTCGTTCACCTACCTCGACCGCAAGATGAACCTGCTGTACGTCCGCACCACGCGCGACGCCTATGCCGAGGTGCTGCGGCTGCTCGAGCCCATCGACCAGATCCCCCACCAGGTGCTCATCAAGACGCTGTTCGTCGAGGTCAACCTCGAGGACTACGAGACCTTCGGCATCTCGGCCAACTTGATGGCGGACGACGACGAGCGGGTGCAGCTCAGCGGGGCCCTCGATTTCTCGCCCGAGCAGCTCCCCGGCCTCACCACCCCCACCTCGGGCGGGACCCTGAGCCTCGCAGGGGTGATGACCGAGCCCGAGTTCGACCTGGCCCTCGACGCGCTCCAGCGCACCGGCACCACCCGGACCCTGGCCGCGCCCAACGTGATCTGCGTGAACAACTGTACGGCGCGGATCAGCGTGACCCAGGAGCTCATCTACGTCGAGGACTACGAGGTGGACCGCGCGGACATCTCCGGCACGACGTACGGCAATCCCTGGAACCTCATCAACCAGCAGGACCCGGACGCCATCAGCAACATCGGCGCTCTGTCCAGCGAGCCCATCATCATCCCCGTCTTCGCCGAGGGCGAGGACACGGGGTTCACCCTCGACGTGGCGCCGAGCATCGGGAAGGACTCCCGCTACATCACCCTGATGCTCAACCCGCGCATCCGCCAGGAGATCCCGCCTCGGCTCAGCTTCGAGCTCGTCTTCCCCACCACCAGGGTCGCCACCGGCGAGGACGCGGCCAACGTCGAGCAGCAGACGGCGACGGTGGAGCGGCCGATCATCGGCGAGCGCTCGCTGGCGACGAAGCTCACGGTGGTTGACGGGTCCATTGTGGTGCTCGGCGGGCTGATCCAGCAGAAGAAGATCCAGGTCCGGTCGAAGATCCCCGTCATCTCCGACATCCCGGTCATCGGGGAGTTCTTCGGCCGTACCACATATCGCGACGAGAAGACGAACCTGCTGATCTTCGTGCAGGCCGAGCTCATCACGCCCAGCGGGGCGCGGTACACCGATTCGGGCCACATCGACGAGACCCGCGCCGCCGAGGATGCGGCCCGCGTCGTGGTCGAGGAGGCCGGCGCTCCCATCGTCCGCCCCGGACCGTAAGGCACGCGCAGAGGCATTGCCATGCCCAGGACAAGAACCGCCATCGGGGTTGACCTCGGCGCCCACACGCTCAAGGCGGTGGTCCTGCGCAAGCAGGGCAGCCGTGTATCGCTGGTGCGGGCCGGCGCCATCGAGCTGGGCGACCTGGCGATGCTCGACGAAAGCGAGCGGAAAGACAAGCGGATCGCCGAGCTCCTGCGGTTCCTCCTGCGCCAGGCGCGCATCCGCGGCCGCAAGGTCGGCTGCGGGCTCGCCGGCCGCGACTACTTCATCAAGTACCTGCGGGTGCCGCCCGCATCGCCCGACAAGCTGCGCAAGATCGTCGAGTACGAGGCTGCGGACGACCCCACAGCGCCCTCCGAGCAGACGACCGACTTCATCCTCCTCGACCTGCCGACGAAGACCGAGGAGTTCTCCATCCTTGTGGCCATGGCCCACAACGACGCGCTGCGGCGGCGGTTGGCCCTCCTGCGCGACGCGCGCCTCGACACCGACGGCCTCACCCTCAACGCCATCGGCCTCTTCTACGCCTACGTCCACGCCATGGACGAGGCCATCTACAACGACCAGACCACCCTGCTGGTGGACATCGGGGCCCAGCACATGGACGTGGTGGTCCAGCGCAACGCCAAGCTCCTCTTCATCCGCAACCTCAGCCTGGGCGGCCAGCGCTTCTCCGAAGCGGTCCAGGAGGAGTACGAGCTGCCGATCCGCGAGGCCGAGGAGCTGAAGCTCGCCCAGGGCGCCATCATCCCCGAGCACTTCGAGGTGGCGGCGGACCTGGACATCGGCCGCCCCGAGGCCCGTCTCTCCGCCGCCCTGCTCGAGCCGGCGGAGGCCATCTACAACACCCTCCAGGCCACGATCAAGTACTGCATGACCCAGACCCGCATGACCGACCTGCGGATCGACGAGGTCGTGCTCAGCGGCCGGGCGGCCATGCTGCCGGGCCTCCGCGAGTTCCTCGCCCATCGCTTCCACGTCCCCGTCACCCTCTTCGACCCGCTCCAGCGCATCGAGACGGGGGCGCTGCCGCCCTCGACCCGGGAGGACGTGGAGGCCGACCCTGCCGGCTACTCCGTGGCCATCGGCCTGGCGCTCCGCGAGCTCGACGACCGGCCCAAGAAGCCGATCACCCTGCTGCCGGCCGAGGTGGCTCGCCGCCGCGAGTTCCTGACCCGCGACGCCTTCGTCTACGCCGCGGCCGTCGCCTTCCTGCTGGCCTTCGGCGCCATGTTCTACTCCTCGCAGAAGGCCAGCGCGAGGGCCGGCGAGGACGACCGGAAGTGGGAGAAGCTGCTGGAGGACGGGCGGCGGCAGCGCGATGAGTACACCGGCCTCGAAGGCCGCAACCAGGGCCTTGCCCGACAGGCGGCCACCCTCCAGCGCCTCTTCGACACGGGGCGGCGTACGGCGGAGGTCATCGCCGTTCTCAAGCAGCGGACGCCGCCCGAGTTGCGGATCACCACGGTCGAGGTGGTCACCGAGGGGCCGAAGTTCCGCCCCACCCGCGGCGCCAGGGAAGAGGAGAAGGACGAGCCGACGACCAGCCTGCTCATCGGCGGCATGGTGGCGGCGAGACACGGGGACCAAGAGATCGGCCTCGCCAACGCCCAGGACCTGGTGGGCCGCTTCCTGAAGAGCCTGGAGGAGGAGAAGGAGCTCTTCGGCCACGTCCAGGTGGACAAGTACCCCAGCCCGGCCGAGCCGGTGACCGCGCGGACCTTCAAGATGACCGTCACCTTCGCCGCCCCCTTCTATGGCGGCATAGGCACCAGCCTGGTGAAGCGATGAACTTCTGGGAAGAGAACAAGCTGTTCGTCATCGTCGCCGGGATCGTCCTGGTGGTGTTCGTCTACCTGTGGCCGTCGCTCATCGGCGAGTGGCTTGCCCCGTGGCGCGGCCCCGTCGTCGTGACCCCGCACCGCAGCACCTACAGGGACCTCCAGAGGCGTCAGCGCCAGCGTGAGAGCGACATCAAGGATATCTACTACCCGAAGGATCCGGCGGTGCCCATCGCCGATGCCATCCGGGAGGTGACCGGCGCCAACGAGGTGCTGCTGGCGAACTACCAGCAGATGCACCGCTGGATGAGCTTCGTCCCCCGCTTCCCCTTCCGCATCCCCGACGCCCGCACGGACAAGAACGACCGCCAGCGCTATGTCTCCCTGGCCTACACGTACGCCCGCACCGGCGAGTTCCCGTGCACTGAGTTCGAGATCCGCGACTACGCCGACGGCCTCGTGTGGCTCGCCGAGACGCGCAACATCGGCCTCGGCGACGAGTACTTCGGCCTGAGCAACATGGAGAAGGCCGCCGATATCGAGGACCCCGACACGGTCATCAAGCAGGTCGCGCTGATCCACGAGCTGGGCCATCTCGCCATCCGCATGGGCGTGGACACGCTCGCGGCCATCGAGCCCGGCGACCCTTACGCCTGGGGCATCGGCGAGAAGCCGACGGCCACGGCCTACCCCGTGACCGTGAGGATCGAGTGCGACCTCCCGACCCTCCTCGCCTTCATCCACGCGCTCGACGGCGCCCACGGGGTCATCGACGACGTGCAGGACCTCGGCATCGCCGCCGCGGCGGCCGCCCCCCTCAAGCCGGCGGGCGCCGACGCGGCAGCCCCAGAGCCAACCACCCGGGTCATCATCCAGGTGTACGGCCAGCCGTCGCTCCTGAGCGCCAGCCGAGCCAAGGGCAACCTCAAGGAGCGATTCACCATCTTCCGCCCGGCCGAGGGCGACCCCCACGATCTCGAGTTCGTGGCCAACGCCGTTGTCCGGCGAGTCCTGCCGGGTGGGAAGGTGGAGGCGGAGCTCGAGGACCACTCGGACCTCCGCTTCGTCGAGAAGGGCAAGACCGTGCGGCAGGCGGTCCGCAAGGGCGACATCGCGGCCACGCGCTTCTTCCTTGTCCGCTCCGTGAAGGTCAAGAGCGTGGAGGCCAAGATCGAGACCGACCAGGACGGCTTCCCCCAGGAGGTGAGCCCCGCTCACCTGGCCGCCGAGCTCTCGGTCGCCGCCGTCCGGTTCCACAAGCCCGTGCTGTCGAAGCCGGGCAAGAAGGGGGAGCCGCGCAAGCCGGCGCCGGGGAAGACGCGCGCCCCCAAGAAGCGCGGCCTGCGCCTCTGAGAGCCGGCCGCAACGGAGCACCGACGACGGGCCATCCCCCAGGAGGAGCCCTGTGGGCAAGCGACTGAACAAAGAGCAGGCCCTGTTCCTCATCGGCTGCGTGCTGCTGGCCTGGGTGGCGCTGAAGCTGGGCCTCTTCCTGGCCCACACGCCCACCCTGCCCAGAACGCCGAAGGTGAAGACGCCGGAGATCGCTCACGGCGACCCCGAACTCCTGGCCAAGCTGCCCATCCCCGAGCTCGACCACTACGCAAAGCGCGGTGACCGCGACCCCTTCTTCCCCGACACCAGCCAGCCCACCACCATCTACGTTGCCGCAACCGTCGTCCACAATCTGAGCGCCGTTGGCGTCCTCAACCACTACACCTTCGACGTCCGCATGACCCCACACGCCGCCGACGAGCTTCGGTTCCGGCTCCCGCCCGGCGCCGACGCTGAGAACGTCTTCTGCCGCCAGACCCCTGAGAACGCCCGCTGGGGGCAGGACGGCCGCATCGTCTCGGTTCCCGTCCGCCCCGTGCCCATCAAGCGCAGCTACTACCGCTGCCAGGTGAACATCGTGGTCCGCAGCGTGTTCGACAAGCTGCCCACGCAGTGGCAGGCGCCGGTGGTCACCTGCCGGGGCGGCATGGGGAAGCTGGCAACCGTCGCCTGCGAGTGCGGCACCCTCGCCGTCGTCACCCTCCGCGACAGCGTCCAGCTCATTCCTCTCACCGAGCGGCAGACCGCCGGCCTCCAGCCGGTCACCGGCGACGCCATCCCCGAGCGGCTCCGCTCGTCCTACACCAAGTTCGTCTATCACTACAAAGAGCCGAGCTACGACCTCGCCTTCCGCGTCCAGCCGACCACCAGGGTGGCCATCGGGCCGAAGCCAGGGCCGCCGAAGCCTGGCCCCAAGCCGGGTCCGAAGCCCGCTCCCGCCCCTGCTCCTGCTCCTGCTCCTGCACCCGCCCCTGCGCCCGCACCCGCGCCGCCGGAGCCGAAGCTCGATATCCCGCCGCCTGAGGGTGACCAGCTCCCCTGGAAGCTCGTGGCCATCGTCGAGATCGAGGCCCCCGAGCCCAAGCGCCAGGCCGTGCTCCGCAACACCGAGAGCGGCGACTACTTCCGCAAGTTCATCGGCGACGACCTGCAGGGGCTCAAGCTCGACAGCATCACCGACGACGCCGTCGTGCTCGTTGATGCCAATGGCAACCGCCACAAGCTCCGCGGCCGGTTCGACGACGTCTACAACGAGTAGGCGAGCGTGGCGCGTGACGAGCCGCTGGTCTTTCTCGGCTACCCAGGCCTCTGACACATCTTCCGCCAGGGAGGCCCGCGATGGGCAAGCACCTCAACCGTGAACGCGTCCTCTCCCTCCTCGGCGTCGCGCTCGCCCTCTGGGTCGTCTTCAAGCTCGGCCTGTTCCTCGGCGAGCACAGGGAGCGTGCCACGACGCCGAGAGTTCCCGTCCCTTCCATCCACCACGGCGACCCCAATCTGCTCGATGCCCTCGTCCAGCCTTCACTCGACCACTATGCAGGCGGCACGGACCCCTTCCGCCTCCCCCAGCAGGGCGACGCCCACGTTGCGCGGGGGGAGGAGGAAGCAGCGGCAGGGCACCAGGCAGCCCAAGGCGATGACGTCGAGCCGCCACCCCCTCCTCCGCCACCTCCGCCTCCCCCTCCG
>CAZDNN010000022.1:0-23358 GCA_964506385.1 uncultured Planctomycetota bacterium | reverse complement strand
TCCGAGTCACGCATCACGCATCACGCGTTGCCTCCCCTCCGCCAGCCCGGTATACTCCTCGCCGATGGACTCCCCCCTGAAGGAACCCGTGACGGTCGTGAAGGGCGTCGGTCCTGCGATGGCCGAGCGGCTCGGGAAGCTCGGCGTCGCGACGGTGCGCGACCTGCTGTGGCACTTCCCCCGCGACTACCAGGACCGCTCGCGGCTCACGGCCATCGCCGAGGTGCGTCCAGGGACGCAGGAGGCGGTGATGGGGGTGGTGCGTGAGGTGAAGGTGGCGCGCTGGCGGCGCCGCGGCGGCGTGCTGACGGCCATCGTCGAGGACGAGACGGGCCGCATCGCCGCCATGTGGTTCGGCATGCCCTATCTGGGCAAGCAGCTCGAGCCGGGCACGCGGCTGGTGCTGTGGGGCAAGGTGACGGTGGGGCGGCGGGGGCTGACGATCCTGTCGCCCGAGTTCGAGCGCCTCGGCGCCGACGAGCCGCTGCACGCCGAACGCATCGTGCCTATCTACCCTGCCACCGCGGGCATCGGCCAGAAGCGCTTCCGCCGGCTCCTTCGCGCCGCGCTCGACGCCTTCGGCGGCGCCGTGCCCGAGATCTTCCCCGCGCGCTTCCGCGAGCGCCGGCGTCTCATCCCCGCCGCCGAGGCCCTCGAGCAGATCCACTTCCCCGATGCGCCCGAGGCCGCGCGTCTGGCGCGTCGGCGGTTGATCTACGAGGAGTTCTTCGTCCTCGAGACGGCGGTGGCCCTGCGCAAGCGGGGGCTGCGCGAGGGGGTGGAGGGCATTGCCTTCGGCATCAGCAAGCGGGTGGACGAGCGGATTCGCCGGCGGTTCCCCTTCCGTCTCACCGGAGCGCAGGAGCGTGCGATCGCGGAGATCGCCGCGGACATGCGCAAGCCCCAGCCCATGAACCGCCTGCTCCAGGGCGACGTCGGCTCGGGCAAGACCGTGGTCGCCGCCTACGCCATGCTCGCCGCCATCGCCAACAGGCACCAGGCCGCCCTCATGGCCCCCACCGAGATCCTCGCCGAGCAGCATCACCGGACGCTCAGCGGCCTGCTCAAGGGCAGCCGCGTGCGCACGATGCTGCTGACTGGCGGCTCGACCGCGGCGCAGCGGCGGGCGAACCTCGCGGCCATCCGCGACGGCGAGGTCGACCTGGTGGTGGGCACCCACGCGCTGATCCAGCGCGACGTCGAGTTCGAGCGGCTCGGGCTCGTGGTCGTGGACGAGCAGCACAAGTTCGGCGTCCTCCAGCGCGCGGCCCTGCGCTGGAAGGGTGCGCGGCCCGACGTCCTCGTCATGACCGCCACCCCCATCCCCCGCTCGCTCGCGCTCACGGTGTTCGGCGACCTCGATCTCTCCACCATCGACGAACTGCCGCCCGGCCGCCAGCACGTCACCACCCGGATCGTCACGCCGAAGGAGCGGCTGGCCGCCTTCGCGCTCGTCCGCCGCGAGCTGGACGCCGGGCGCCAGGCATTCGTGGTCTATCCGCTGGTCGAGGAAAGCGAGACGAGCGACCTGAAGGCCGCGACGGCCATGGTCCGGAAGCTCGACCGCGAGGTCTTCCCCGACCACGCCGTCGGCCTGCTCCACGGCCAGATGAAGAGCGACGAGAAGCAGGAGCGGATGCGGGCCTTCCGCGACGGCGACGTGCGGGTGCTCGTGTGCACGACCGTCGTCGAGGTGGGGGTGGACGTGCCGAACGCGACGGTGATGGCCGTCGAGCACGCCGACCACTACGGCCTGAGCCAGCTCCACCAGCTCCGCGGCCGCATCGGCCGGGGCGAGCACCCCTCGCACTGCCTGCTGATGGTGGACGGTGCCGACGCCTCCGACAAGGTGGCCATCCTGGCCGAGACGACCGACGGCTTCCGCATCGCCGAGGAGGACCTCCGGCGCCGCGGCCCAGGCGAGTTCCTAGGCACCCGCCAGCACGGGCTCCCGCCCCTTGCCGTCGGCGACTTCACGGGCGACATCGACCTGCTGATGGAGGCGCGGAGCGACGCCTTCACCCTGGTCGAGGCCGACCCCGAGCTCGCCCGGCGCAGCCACCGCCCCCTCCGCGCCGCCGTCCGCGACCGCTACGCCCCCGTCATCGAGCTTGCGTCGATCGGCTGAATCCGTAGAGTACACCGCAGGGTCGGGCGGCGAACTCCCAGAGGGACTGCGCGATGGCTGACGGATGCGTCTACCTGGTCGGAGCGGGGCCGGGCGACCCTGGGCTGATCACCGTGAGGGGGCTGGAGTGCCTCCGCACGGCGGATGTCGTGGTGCATGACTTCCTGGCGAATCCTGTGTTGGTGCGGGAGGCGCGGGACGATGCCGAGGTGGTCTACGTCGGCAAGCGCGGTGGCGACCACACGATGACGCAGGAGGAGATCAACGCCCTGCTCGTTGCCAAAGGTAAGGAGGGCAAGACCGTCTGCCGGCTCAAGGGCGGCGACCCGTTCGTCTTCGGCAGGGGAGGGGAGGAGGCGCTGGCGCTGGCCGAGGCGGGCGTGGCGTTCGAGGTGGTGCCGGGGGTGACGGCGGGGGTGGCGGCGCCGGCCTGCGCGGGCATCCCCGTGACCCATCGCACCTGCACGTCGGCCGTGACGTTCATCACGGGGCACGAGGATCCGACGAAGGCGGAGAGCGCGCTCGACTGGGCGAAGCTCGCGGGCGTCGGCACGCTGGTGGTGTACATGGGTGTGAAGCGGCTGCCGCAGACCGTCGAGCGGCTTGTGGCGAACGGCCTGTCGCCCGATACGCCCGCGGCGCTGATCCGGTGGGGCACGAGGCCCGACCAGGAGACGGTGACGGGGACGCTGGCGGACATCGTCGAGCGGGGCGCGGCCATACAGCCGCCGGCGGTGTTCGTCGTCGGCGAGGTGGTGGCGCTGCGCGAGCAGCTCGCGTGGTTCGAGAAGCGGCCGCTCTTCGGCCGATGCGTGGTCGTGACACGGTCGCGGACACAGGCGAGCGCCCTGAGCGCGCGCCTGGCGGCGCTGGGCGCCGGCGTCATCGAGATGCCGACCATTCGCATCGAGCCGCCCGAGTCCTACGAGCCACTCGACGCGGCCATCGGGCGGCTGAGGGAGTACGGCGTCCTCGCCTTCACGAGCGTGAACGGGGTGGACGCTTTCTTCGGGCGCCTGGCGCTCGCGGGGAAGGACAGCCGCGCGCTGCCGCCGATCGTCGCGGCCATCGGCCCTGCGACAGCGGAGCGCCTGGCCGAGCACGGCGTCCGGGCCGACTGCCGGCCCGCGACGTTCACGGGCGAGGCGCTCGCCGAGGCGTTGGCCGAGCAGCACGATCTGTCGGGCGTCTCAGTGCTGCTGCCCCGCGCGGCCGAGGCCCCGCCGACGGTGGTGGACGCCCTCCGGGAGGCCGGCGCCATCGTGGACGAGGTGCCGGCCTACCAGACCCTCGTCGGCGCGGAGCCCGACACGGAGACCGTGGAGCGTCTGATGGGCGGCGAGGTGGACATCGTGACGTTCACCAGCTCGTCCACAGTCCGTGGATTCGTCGCGGCGCTGGGGCGGGAGCGGCTGTCGGCGCTGCCGGCCTCGGTGCGATTCGCCTCCATCGGCCCCGTCACGAGCGCCACGGCCCGCGAGCTGGGCCTGACCGTGACCGCCGAGGCCGCCGAGCACACCATCCCCGGCCTCGTCGAGGCCATTCTCCACCTTGACACGCCGCGCTGACAGGTGGGGGGTGCGCCGCGCGGCCTCGCCCGCCCGCTCGCGCCGTGCGGTTGTGTTGCGGCGTTTGAGCGGGGCGCGAGCACCTGCTATAATACATGTTCCGTCAGGACCCGGAGTGGTGCTCTTGCCGCGTGCGCTCGCAGTGGTGAACCCGATTGCCGGCCGTGGGGTGGGCGCCGTTGCCCGTGACCGAATCGTGGAGGGCCTGCGAGAGCGGGGCGTCGAGACCGATGTGTGCAACACCGCTCAGGCGGGCGACGGCCGCGCCGCGGTGGGTCGCGCGGGGGCGTACGATCTCGTGATCGTTGTTGGCGGCGATGGGACGCTGAACGAGGTGGTCAACGGGCTCGAGGCCGACCGTCCTGTGGCGCTCTTCCCGCTCGGGACGGGGAACGTGCTGGCGAAGGAGTTGCGCCTGCCGCGCCGCATCAAGGGCTTCTGCGAAATGGTGGCACGCGGCCGCGAGGCGCGGGTGGACGTGGCGTCACTGGGGGGGCGGCGGTTCGTGTCGATGGTGGGGGTGGGCTTTGACGCGGCGGTGTCGCACGCGGTGCACGAGCGCCGCGCCGGCGCTATCTGCATGTCGCACTACTACGTGCCGCTGCTGCGGACACTGGCGAGCTTCCGCTTCCCACTTGTGCGGGTGAGCATCGACGGCGGAGAGGTCGTGGAGGCGGGGGGCTTCGTCCTGGTGAGCAACGTGCGAAGCTACGGGGGACCGCTGGTCATCACGCCCGACGCTGCGCACGACGACGGCCTTCTCGACGTGTGTGTGCTGCCTCGCGGCTCACTGCCACGCTACGTGCGAGCCCTGGCAGCGTGTTTCCTTGGTCTGCAACACTGCCTGAGCGGCGCGCAGTACTACCGCGGCCGCTCTGTCCGTATCACGGCCGACGAGCGGGTGCCGTGCCAAGTGGACGGCGATCCGGCGGGCTTCGTGCCCGCGAGCATCGACATGCTCGACCGCACGCTGCGCATGGTCGTGCCGTGAGCGCTGGAGGACCTGAGTGAGCGAGCTTGTGGAGAAACTGGCGGACGCCGTGGCCGCCCGTGACTACGGCGCCGTGGACGACCTGTGGCTCGAGCTTCTGGAAGCCGAGACGCTGCCCGTTGACGAGCTGGCGCCCCTGCTCGAGCGCCTCGCCGCGGCGGGCGAAGGGGCGCGGGCGATGGACCTCGTGCTCGCCCTGGTGCCGGAGCTGATCCGCGACGGCCGCCACGCTGAGGCGCTGCCCCTCCTGCGCGCCGTGGCCCTGACCGCGACCCCCAGCGAGGACGTGCGCGCCGCCCTTATCGACTGCTACCGCCGCGTCCACCGACGCAAGCGTCACGCCGCCGCCTGCATCGACCGCAGCGGCATCCTCAACAACCCCGACATCGGCGCTGCGGTCCGCCGACTCGAGCGCATGCTGTGCTACGAAGAGGGCGACTACGTCTATCACCCCAGCGGCTGGGGCGTCGGGCAGATCACCGGCTTCCATCCCCTCGAGGCCACGGCTATCATCGATTTCGAGCACAAGCTCAACCACGCCGTGCCGCTCGAGACGCTGGAGACGATCTTCGAGCGACTCGAGCCCAGCGACTTCCGCGTCCTGTGCAGGACCGACCTCGGCGGGCTCGAAACCCTAGCCCAGGAGGACCCCCCGGCACTCATCCACAAGGTGCTCGCCGCCAACGGCGGACGGGTGACGCTGCGGGGCCTGCGCGAGCAGCTCCAGGGGACGGTGGTGCCCGCCGACGGCTGGACGCGGTGGTGGACACGGGCACGCGCCGCGTTGCGCCGCGACGCCCTCGTGGAGATGACGGCTGGGAGCAACCCCGTGCTGACGCTGAGGGCCGAGGCGCTCACCTACGAGGATGAGATGCGGGCACAGTTCGACCGCATGGTCGATCTCGCCCACAAGACCGAGCTGGTCCGGGAGTACCACCGCCACAGGGCGCGGGACGCGGCGCCCGAGGCCTTCCTGCTGCCCGCGTGCCGAGAGCTGGCCGAGCAGGTCCGGGGCGGGGCGCCGGCGGGCGAGCGGTTCGAGGCAGCGGTCCTCCTCACCAGGCTGAAGGCCGATGCCGGCGAGTTCCCCACTCCACAGGCTATCCTCGGGGAGCAGGCCGATCCCATCCACTTGCTCAACGGCCTGACGACGGAGCCGGCGCGCCGTCACGCCATCGAGCTCCTGCGGCGGCAGACCGACCGCTGGAAGCAGACCTGCCACGAGATCCTGCTGCGGGGCCCCGCCGAGCTGTGGGACGCCGCGCTGGCCGGCCTCGCCGAGAGCCCCGAGCCGCCGACCGTGCAGACCGTCGTGGACGAGCTGCGCGCCGAGCCCCAGCGCAACCTCGACCTGCTTGCCTGGCTGGGCCGGGGCCTGCTGAGCGGGCGAATCGAGGCCGCGGTGGATGCGAAGACGGTGTTCGAGCTGCTGCTCACCGAGGGCGACGTCGTCGCGCGGCGCAAGGCGCTGATGCGGCCCCGAGACGGCAGCTTCGACCAGGCCGACACCCTGAATAACTTCCGCCAGGCACTGCGCACGGGCGGGCTGGACTACTTCGACGCGATCCTCGCGGACACCAACGAGACGGACGCGTCCCGGCTGCTCTTCCGCATCCGCCAGAGCCGGGTGCTCACCGAGCAGGCGGCGTACCTGCTCGAGCGGAAGATCATCCGCAGGTTCCCCAAGCTGCTCGCCGACGAGCAGAAGGAGGCCGCGGCAAGCGGCCCGGATTACATCTACGCGACGCCCGCGGGGATCGCCCGGCGGCGCGACGAGCACGACCGCCTGGTCAACGAGGAGCTGCCCGAGATCGAGCGGCGGATCGGCGAGGCAGCGGCCATGGGCGATATCAGCGACAACGCCGACTGGCGCACCGCCATCGAAGAGCGCACTCACCTCACCCGCCGCATCCGCGAGATGGTTGACGAGCTGGCCCGCGCCAGGCCAATCGAGCCCTCCATGGTCCACTCCGAGCACGTCAGCATCGGCTCGCGGGTGACCCTCGAGAACGCCGAGACGGGCGAGCGGGCGACCTACGACATCCTGGGGGTCTGGGACAGCGACAGCGAGCACAACATCATGTCCTACACTGCCCCGCTGGCGCGCGCCCTGATGCGCCACAAGGTCGGCGAGGAGATCCCCTTCGCGCATGCCGGCGAGGCGGCCACCTACCGCATCGTGGCCATCGGCAACGCGCTGGCCGCGCGGCAGGAAACGCCCGACGCCTGACGCACGCTCGCAGACCGTCATGACGCAGGGCGTCTTGCCCTTCCTGCGGCGCGGCCCGCGAGACGATCTGCCGCCTTCCCCCGCCCATCGCCGACGCCAGCCCGCCTCCTGGAGCGATCGTCCGCGGGGCGCTCTGCGATGCAGCGCTATGCGGGCAGTCTCTCTGGGGGGGCGGCCTGGTCACGCGCCAGGCCTCACGCGTCACGCGTTCCCTCGTCCTCTGATCTGAGGAGTGTGTACTCGATGCTGTCAATGAGGGCTTGCCAGGAGGCCTCGATGATGTTGTCACTCACGCCGACGGTGCCCCAGACCTCGTTGCCGTCGGTGGACTCGATGACGACACAGGTGCGCGCGGCGGTGGCGGCTCGGGGATTGACGATGCGGACCTTGTAGTCCACGAGCCGCACGTCCTTGAGTTGGGGGTAGAAGCCCTCGAGGGCCTTGCGTAGAGCGACGTCGAGGGCGTGGACGGGGCCGTCGCCCTCACCGACGGTGAGCTTGCTCTCGCCGCCGACCCGCAGCTTGACGGTGGCCTCGCTGATGGGCTGGATGTCGCCGCCGCGGCGCTCGACGATGACGCGGAAGCCCTGAAGCTCGAAGAACCGCTTGCGCGTGCCTAGCACTCCCCGGACGAGCAGCGCGAACGAGGCGTCGGCGGCCTCGAACTCGTAGCCTTCATTCTCGAGGCTCTGGACGGCCTGGAGGATCTTCCCGCCCGTCTCGCGGTCAATGCTGTCGTCGAGCCCGCCGGCCTGGGCGAGGATGGCGGCGGTGCCGCTAAGCTCGGAGATGAGGATCCGCCGCTCGTTGCCGACCTCCTCGGGGCGGACGTGCTCGTAGGTGAGCGGGTTCTTCTGCATCGCATCGACGTGGAGGCCGCCTTTGTGTGCGAAAGAGTTGTGGCCGACGTAGGGCTGGCGCTGGGGCGTGTTGAGGTTCGCGACGTTATAGAGGTAGCGGGAGACGTGGGTGACGTGCTGGACGGCGCCTGGGGTGAGGACGTCGCAGGCGAGCTTGAGGGCGAGGTTGGGGATGACGACGCAGAGGTCGGCGTTGCCGCAGCGCTCGCCGATGCCGTTGATGGTGCCCTGGACGTGGTTGCAGCCTTCCTCGACGGCAGCGAGGGTGTTGGCGACGGCGAGGCCGGCGTCGTCGTGGACGTGGATGCCGAGGGTCGCGGCGACGCGGGGGCGCACGGTGCGGACGATCTCGCGGAGGCGTGATGTCAGGGTGCCGCCGTTGGTGTCGCAGAGGACGATGGCGTCGGCGCCCGCCTCCTGGGCGGCGAGGAGCGTGGCGAGGGCGTAGTCGGGGTTGTGGTGGTAGCCGTCGAAGAAGTGCTCGGCGTCGAAGAGCACCTCGCGGCCCTGAGCCTTGAGGTAGGCCACCGAGTCGCGGATCATCGCGAGGTTGGCGTCGAGGGAGCAGCGCAGGACGTCGGAGACGTGGAGGTCCCAGCTCTTCCCGACGATGGTGACCACCTCGGTGCCCGCGGCCAGGAGGGCCTGGAGGCCCCTGTCCTCGTCGCATGTGGCGCTCGCCTTGCGGGTGCTGCCGAAGGCGGCGAGCTTCGCCCGGCGCAGCGGCCTCTTGCGGATTTCCTCGAAGAACGCGGCGTCCTTGGGATTGGCAAGGGGGTAGCCGCCCTCGATGTAGTCGATGCCGAACTCGTCGAGGAGGTGGGCGATGGCCACCTTGTCCACGAGCGAGAAGGCCACGCTCTCGGCCTGTGCCCCGTCGCGCAGGGTCGTGTCGTAGATGACGATCCGTCTCAAGGGAGGATGCCCCCTGGGCAAGGGTGCTGGCTGCGATCAGTCGGGGAGAAAGAGATCGACGGTGAACTCCTCGCGCAGCTCGGAGTGCCAATCCAGGCACAGGAGGCCTGCCTTGTTGCCGGGGTGGGAGCGTTGGTCGGGCACGCCGTAGGTGGTGCTCCCGATGATCTGAGCGATGCCCCACTTGCTGGTACTGCTGGCGTAGAAGCGGTCGTGGTATGCATCGGCGACGATGCCGGTCTGGGCGGGCTTCTCGACGCGGGTGTAGCGCTTGCCGTAGACCCCGTTGGAGATGCCGTAGTTGATGGGAAACTGGATGCCGCGCTCGGGATTGCTCTGGTAGACGGCGGTGCGTGCGGGGCAGAGGAAGATCTCGCGGTTCGGCGTATAGGTCAGCAGGACAGCGGTCCAGTCGCGGCGTTCGCTGGGGTCTGCGGAGGAGTTGCGCTGGTAGATGGGGAAGCGCATGCCGTTGTCCTTGAGATAGCTCATGTACGCGGAGCCGATCTGCCGGAGGTTTGACAGGCATCTCGCGGCCTTGGCGTGCTTGACGCCGCGGCTGAGCAGGGGGGCGACGAGCGCGGCCAGGATGATGATGATGGCGATGACGACGAGGAGCTCGATCAGAGTGAAGCCGCGGCGGGTCATTGGAGCACCTCCGGGTTGACGATGTTGGGCGGGCGCTCGCCGCGGAGCATGGCCACCAGGTTCGTCGCTGCGAGGGTCGCCATCTTCGTCCGCGTGCCGATGGTCGCGCTGCCCAGGTGCGGCGGGAGCACGACGTTGGGCAGCTCGGCGAGCCCGGGCTTCAGCGCGGGCTCGTCCTCGAACACGTCGAGACCCGCCCCTGCGATCTCCCCGCTCCTCAGCGCCTCGACGAGCGCGGCCTCATCGATGACGGGGCCGCGTGAGGTGTTGACCAGGTAGGCCGTCGGCTTCATCAGGCCCAACTCGCGGGCGCCGATCAGATGGTGCGTTGTCTCGTCGAGGTTCACATGGACCGAGACGAAGTCGGACTCCGCGAGCAGCGTGTCGAAGTCCACCCGCTCGGCGCCGACGGCCTGCTCGAGGGCCTCGTTCTGCATCTTGTCGAAGTAGATGACCCGCATGCGGAAGCCGCGGGAGCGGAGGGCGACGGCGGTGCCGATGCGCCCGGCGCCGACGATGCCGAGGGTGCGGCCGGAGATGTCGCCGCCGAGGAACATCATGGGCGCCCAGCCCTCGAACTTGCCGGCGCGGGTGAACCGGTCGGCCTCGGCGAGGCGGCGGGCCGTGGCCATGAGGAGCGCCCAGGTGAGGTCGGCGGTGGCATCGGTGAGCACTCCGGGGGTATTGGTCACGGCGATGCCGCGAGCCGTGGCGGCCTCGACGTCGATGTTGTTGTAGCCGACGGCGTAGTTGGCGAAGATGCGGCAGCCCTCGGCCGCGTCGAGCACCTCGGCATCGATGGTGTCAGTGAGCAGGCACAGCACGCCGTCGCGCCCTCGGACCGCCTCGAGCAGCTCCGCACGGGTAAGCACCCGGTCGTGGGGACTCACGTCCACCGTCTCCACGGCATCGGTCACGATATCGATGCCCGGCTGGGGGATCCTGCGGGTGATGCAGGCGCTCGCGTGGATCTTCGGCACGCTCGGCTTCCTCTCCCTGGCTTCGGGTGTCGCATGCGGCTGGCCCAGCGCCATTTTATCGAGGGGGGGCCGGATAGTCAACACCGGCGAGGGGTTCCACTGGGCCTAAGGCTTGCCGCCGCCGGCAGGCTTCCTGGCGGGGGTGATGATGATGGTGGCCTTGGCGCCGGACGGTGGGGCGGCCTTGACGTCGATGGCCAGGGTGCCGTATCTCCCGATGTGGGCGGGATGGAGATCGATGACGCTGGCGGTGTCGCCGAGCACGCCTATGAGCCACTGCTCGCTGTCGGCCAGGTAGATCATCCGCTTCGGGTCGTCGGGGGAGGGGAAGAGGAAGGAGCCGTAGAAGACCCAGGGGGTCGCGTCGATGTGCTTCTTCGTCTCGAGGTTGACGATCAGCTCGCGGGGCTCGAGGGTGACGGACTTGCCGTCGCGCTGGAAGCGGATGCGGATGTCGATGGGGTCGCCCTCGCGGAGGATCCTCGCGGGGTCCTTCTTGTCGCGGACGCGGGGCTTGAGGCCGATGGCGAGGAGCGCGGTGTGGAGGACGCTGGGCTTGCAGGGCGAGGAGACCATGCTCTCGTAGTCGCGGAGCTCGTTCTGGCAGGCAAACAGCTCGAGCGGATACTCGCCGATGCAGAACTTCCCATCGATCTCGATCGTCTTGCTCTTGACGTCGAGGCGGAGATTGGGGAGCTGGGCCTTGGGCGCCCCAGGGGGCTCGGCGGCGGCGGTGGCGAGCGCGGCGGCGAGAGCGACGATGAGGCAGGAGCAGGTGCGCATGGCTCGGTCCTGGAATGGATGGCTCGTCACCGAGTTCCCCGACCCCTCTATCATATCCGCAGCGGGAGGGGACATCAAGCGGTGCAGCAGGCGCCAGCCTGACCCCGGATGGTGGGGTTCCTTCTTCACTCGTCCTCGTCGTCGGTTGTGCCGGCGTTGCGCCTCTTGACCACCGACGCGCTCAGATCTCAACCACTGGGGAGGAGGAAACGGCCGCTTCGCGTTGAGCCTGCGGGGTCGTCGGGAGCCGAACCGAGGACGAGGACGAGGACGAGGACGACGACGATCCAGAACACCGGGCCACGGTCCCCAAGATCCGGGGCCAGACTCAGCAGGCGCGGCGGTACCGCTCCGCGGCCAGGGCGGCGGCTGCCGTGCAGGAGAGCACGAGCGCCGTGAGGTGGAGGGCTCGTCTCTGGACCGCCATGGTCGCCTCCGTGTCGGCCCCCCCGCCTACTGCTTGAAGCGGATGTCCTTGAAGCGGAGCTGGTTGAGGTAGTCGAGGACGCGCATGACCCAGGCGTGGAGGGCCTCGTCGTCAGGCGCGACGATGACAGGGTCCGTCCGTCCGCCGGGGGTGGCAGCGAAGTGGGCGAGGCGGGCGCGCACCGCCTCCCATCCCCGCAGGACTACGCCGTCGATGGCGACCTGCGGCTCGGGCCGGGTGGCGGTGCCCTGGTTCCTGATGACGATCCAGAGGTCGCGGGGGATCGGCTGGGTGGGATCGTGGCCGTTCTGCTTGGGCAACTGGGCTTCGACCCTGCGGTCGATCTCCCTGAACTTCATGCCGACCATGAAGAAGACGAGAAGGAGGAAGACGACGTCGATCATGGGCGTGAGGGAGAGCCTGGCGTGCTTCAGGATGTCGCGTCTCGGCTTCTGGCGCGGCGTCATGGCGGTCTCCTAGGCTCCGAGAGGCTTGGTGTAGAAGGCGATGTTGGGGATGGCGATCTGGCGCTGGGTGCAGAGCCGGAGGATGGCGCGGACGTGGCGGTAGTGGGCGCGGCGGTCGGCGCGGATGAGGACCTCGGCGTGGGGGTTCAGGCGGCGCTCGACCTCGAGGATGCTCGCGAGGCGGACGAGGTCGATCGCCTCGCCGCCGGCGTAGTAGGCGCCGTCGTGCAGGACGGTGATGATGAGTGCAGGCTCGTCGAGGGCCTGGTTGGCCTGGGTGCGGGGCGGCTGGATCTCGAGCTGGTCCTGGCGTGAGATCTCGGAGACGAGCATGAAGAAGGCGATGAGGAGGAAGACGATGTCGATGAGGGGCGTCACGTTCAGGGGGGGCGTCGTGAGCTTGTAGTGGGAGGCGATGCGCATGGCCCGGTCTCCTGTCGTTACTGGGCGGGCTCGAAGCGTTCCATGAGGTCGCCGACGACGGTGGTGGCGCCCCTTCGGGGTCGGGGCAGCCGTCTCTGGACGCTCCATCGGTTAAGCGCGGGGAGGGGGAGGAAGGTTCAGCGGGAAGGCAACTCGCCGCCCGGGGTGGCCGAGGCGGCGAGCAGGAAGGTCGGGATAGCGATCGGGCGGGCTACTGCTTGAAGTTGATGTTTCGGAACTGGAGCTGGTTGAGGAAGTCGAGGATGGTGGTGACCCATCCGAACTCCGCGTCGTCGTCTGGTGCGATGATGACGGGGTCCTGCCGGGCGCCAGGTGCTCGTGCGAGGCGTGCGAGGGTGCTGCGGACGTCTTCCCAGTTGGTGAAGGGCCGCTGGTCGATGATGATGCGGGGCCGGGGGTTGGACGCGGTGCCGGAGTTCTTGATCATGATCCAGATTTCGGAGGGGGGGGGCTGGTTGTCGTCGTCGAGGGGCTTGCCGGCCTTGGGGAGGTCGGCTTCGAGCTTGCGGTCGAGCTCCTTGAACTTCATGCCGACCATGAAGAAGATGAGGAGGAGGAAGACGACGTCGATCATGGGGGTGAGCGAGAGCTTCGCCGTCCTGACGACCTCGCGCTCGGACGCTCCCGTCAGCTTCATGGCCTGTGCTCCTGGCTGTGTGGGGGCCTAGTTGCCTCCGCCCCCTTCTCTGGCTTCGTAGGGGAGGGTGCCGAAGGCGAGTCGCCAGATGCCGATCTCGCGCTGGACGCACCACCCGATGATCTTGCGGATGTACTTGAAGGGGACCCGATGGTCGGCCTTGATGAGGACGACGCGGTCGGAGACGTTGGTCTTCAGGTCGCGGCTGACGCGGGCCTCAACGGCCAGGGCGTCGTAGAGCCACTTGTCCGACCGCGGGGAGCCGCCGATGTAGTAGGTGCCGTCGTTGGTGATGTTGATCACGAGGCGGTTCGGGTCGGGGTTGTCGTCGGGCTTGGAGGCCTGGACGTCGGGGAGCCGAATGTCCTCGATCTCGTCCTGCCGGGTGATCTCGCTGACGAGCATGAAGAAGGTGATGAGGAGGAACACGACGTCGATCATGGGCGTCATGTTCAGCTCGCTGACCTTGACTTTCTTGCCGGACTCGATGTGCATTGGGGGCGACCTCCGGGGTTACTTGGCGGGCTTGAACCGCTCCATCAGGTCGCTGACGACGGTGCTGGATTCGAGGACGATGCGGGTGACGCGGTTGGAGAAGAACTGGTAGGCGCACATGACGGGGATGGCGACGGTGAGGCCGAGGAGGGTGGTGACCAGCGCCTGGTTGATGCTGCCGGCGAGCACCGACGGCTTGACGACGGTCATCACCGCGATCTTGCCGAAGGCGCCGACCATGCCGTTCACGGTGCCGAGCAGGCCGAGCATGGGCGAGATGTTGCCGATGAGGGACAGGTAGGAGATCTTCTGCTGGAGGGAGACGTTGGCCTCCTCGCCGGCTTCGAGCATGGCCTCCTGCATCCGCTCGTAGCCTGCGTCGATGCGGGACAGGCCGGCGCGGACGACGTCGGTGAGCAGGTTGCGCTCGACGTTGCACAGCTCGAGGGCCTCCTCGTACTGCTCCTCGTTGAAGTAGTCCTGGAGCTCGTTGGCGAGTTCGGTGGGGCAGAGCTTCTCGCGGCGGATGGTCACCGCGTGCTCGATGATGAGTGAGAGGGCGACGAACGACAGGCCGATGATGACGTAGCCGATCAGCCCGCCCTTGTTGATGGTGTCGAGCACGCTGGTGGACTGGGCGCGCTTCCTGGTCGGGGCCGCTGGCGCGGCAGGGGCGGGTTCGCCGGCAGCGGGGGCAGCAGGCGCCACTGCATCGGGCGCGCCGCCGGGGGCAGGCGGTGCGGGCTCCGCAGGCGCCGCGGGGGCCGCGGCCTCACCCGCGAACAGGTCGGAGACGAGCAGTCCCAGACCGAGGGCCAACACCATCGCCATCAACGCGGCTGTCCAGACCTTCACCTTCACTGTCCTTTCTCCTTCTTGTTAGTTCCCGGCGCCTCGGCCCTCGGGCCGGACCTGCCGGGCGAAGGTGCTATCGGGATACCGTTGGACGAGTTCGTTCCGCAGCTCGGTCGCGCGGGTGCGCTGGTTGAGCTTTTCGAAGCACTGCGCGGCGTAGAAGAGGGCCTCGGCGTGTACAGCGGGCAGGCGCTGGTAGAGCACGACGTTCCACAGGAAGCTGAGGAGTGCCTCGTAGTGGAGGCTCTCCTTCTTCTTCGCGTCGCCGGCTTTGCTGGCCATCTGGAGGTAGCATCGGCCGAGGGTGTTGAAGCAGGTGGCCTCGATGCGCTGATTGCGGGTCTCAGAGCCGTCGCCGATCTCCTGGGCTACAGACGGGGCGATCTCCTGGATGAGCTTCTGTAGCAGGTCCACGGCCTTGTTGTTCTGCCCCTTGGCCATGAGGATCACCGCCTGCTCGGTGCGGGCGGCGATCACGATGTCCCCGTACTTCCCGCCCTGGCCGGTGTCCACGATCTGCTGGATCAGCCGGAGCGCGTCGTCGGGGTTCTTGTTCGCGCGGAGGGCTTTGGCCTTCCAGAGGGTGGCGCGTAGCTGCCACTCCTCGAAGTTCTTGGCGGCGGCGAGCTTGGCGAGGGCGTCGAACTGCTGGATGGCGTTGTTGTACTTCTTCTGCTCGAAGTAGACTTCGCCGAGCCCGAGGATGGCATCGGGCGTCCAGCGGCTGTCCTTGTGCTCGCCGAGGACCTTCTGGAAGGCCTTCACCGCGTCGTCGTATTCGTCCTGCCCGAGATGGCAGAGGGCGATCTTGTACTTGCAGTTGGGGTCGAGCCACCAGCGTCGCTGCATGAGCTTGTCGCGCAGGGCGGTCTCGTAGAGACGGGTGGCTTCCTCGTAGCGGCCCTGCTCGCGGTGCTGCTCGGCCTCGCGGAAGGCGAAGGGGGCGTCGCCGTACTGGATGCGGACGATGCCGGTGATTGAGAAGGTGGCGAGGCCGACCTTGACGCCGTCGATGGACTCGCCGGAGATTTGGCCGAGGTGGGGCTCCTTGCGGCCTTTGAGCCAGATGCGGTCGGTGATCTGGCCGCCATGTACCCAGCCGGCCAGAAGCAGGCCGGCGGCGGCGAGCCAGACGGCCCGTGGGAAGGTGCGGCGCTTCAAAGCGGTCTCCTTGCGAAGCGGGTCACTTGCGCAGGTTCTCGAGCAGGCGTTTGACGGCGGGCTCGAGGGAGCCCTTGCGTTGGACATCGTCGAGCTTCTCGACGTCCGCCAGGATTGTGGCGACCAGGCTGCGGAAGCGGCTCTTCATGCCGCCGAGTGTGGGGTCGCGCAGCCAGGCGCGATCGATCTGCTTGCTCGCTTCCTCGAACTTGCCGAGCCTGCGGTAGGTCTCGCAGAGGTTGTAGAAGACGACCCAGTACTTGCTGGCGTTCCTCTGGTATAGTCGGGTGAGGGTGACATAGGTTCTCTCGGCGCGCGCGTACTTGCTGCGGGCGCCGGCGGCGAGGTAGCAGAAAGAGAGCTTCTCCATGACCTCTGGCTGGGCGGCGCTGCGGCGCGGGGGCCGGCCGGGCTTGGGGTTGTGCCTGGGGTCTTCCTCCCACAGGCGTCGCGCCTTGCGGTAGCGCGCGAGCTCGGCCGCGTACGGCTTCTCGTAGGCGTCGTCTACCTCTTCGAGCAGGGGGATCGCCTCGCGGTACTTCTGGATGTGGTAGTAGGCGATGCCGAGGGCGGCCTTGACGTGGAGGAGCTCGTCGGCGGCGCTGGGGGCCTTGCGGAACATCTCGATGATGCTGGGCGCGAGCTTGATGATGCGCCGCCAGTCCTCGCTCTTGGGCTCGTGCTCGCGGGTCTTCAGGCTGTGGAGGATGAAGCGATAGGTGCGCAGCGTCTGCCTGGGGGCGATCTCGACGAGCTGGAGGTAGTAGCCGATGGCCTTGTCGCGGACGGCTGCGGCGCGCTTGGTGAGGCTGGCTTTTGCCGGGGCGTCCTTGGCCTCTTTGGCGGCCTTGTCGAGGGTCTTGGCGTACGCGATGTGGCCCTGGGCGGCCATGGCTGCTGCCTTGTCGAGGTAGCGGAAGTCGGGGAAGTCGCCCAGAGCCTTCCACGCCTCTTCGAGGATGGGCAGGAGCCTGGCGCCGGCCTCAGCGTCGGCAGCGGCGACCTCGGTGTAGGCGGCGCGCATGCGGCTGAAGACGATGACGGGGTAGCCCGCCGTGGCTTCGATGCCGGGGAAGCGGCGGGGCAGGTCGGTGGTGAGCTCGATGACCTTCTGGGCGTCCTTGGCGGGGGGCCGGAGGTAGAAGTCGGTGTACATGGCCATGGCGGCGCCGATGACTGCGGTGAGGCGCTCGAGTGTGGCGGTCTCGCCCTTCTCCTTGAGCCCGGGGGCCTTGGCCCTGTAGTAGGCGAAGAGCTTGTCGAAGGCGGCGGTCATCCTCGACACGGCGGCGGTGCCTTTGGGGCCGGCCTTGGCTTTTGCGTCGAGGCCGTTGTAGATGGCCTTGTAGGTCAGGGCCATGTGGTAAAGGGCGTGGGGGTAGGCGTCCTGGTCGGCGCTGACCTGGGCGAGGAGCTCGAGGGCGCGCGAGTGCTGCCCTTCGCCGCGGGCGGTCTCGGCCTGGCGGATGTAGATGCCGCCCTTGCCATAGGGGTTGAGAGCCTCGGCCTGGAGCTGGATCCAGCGGAGGAAGCGCTCGTCGTGGGGGGCCTTGGTCTTCTGGTATTGTGTGTTGGCGGCGGAGATGGCTGCGGAGGAGGCCTTGTATGCCTCGCTCGACGGCTCGGGGAACCAGCGGCCGGCGGCCATGAACGCGATGGCGGCCTCATACTGCATCCCGGCCGCGTGGTAGCACTGGCCGACGGTGAACCACTGCTGGCGCTTCTGCTGGGGGGTGAGCTCGCTGCGCGGCAGGAGGGTCTGCCGTGAGGCGATCTCGCGCATGTAGCGGGCGGCGGCGGCGTACTTCTTGCTGTTGATGGCGTCGAGGTAGCGCTGGCGGACGATCGCCGGGGCGACGGGGCGATTGGCCTTGGCCCGCCATTTCTCGAGCAGGGGGCTGTACTTGGGGTCGAGGAACTTGCGGACCTCCAGCACGCCGAGGGCGACGTCGTAGGCAGCGCCGTAGAGGCCGCGGATCTCCTTGCGGGGCTTCTTGGCCTTCTCGGCGGCCGCGCCCATCATCGCGTAGGCCTCGGCCTCCATCAGGAAGGCCTTGGCGGCGCCGCGCTGGTCCATGCCCTCGCGGTCGGCCTCGGGCATGTTCTCGAGCGTCTCGATGACGGCCCCCACGCTCTTCTGCTCGGGGTTCCAGGCACCGTCGGACGCGAAGGCCAGGAGGCCGTCGATGACGGTGATGGCGTCCTTGCCCTTTTTCTGGCGCAGGAGGATGGTCGCCATGAGCTGTGCGGCCTCGCACGGCACGCGCTTGTAGCGGCGGAAGCTGTCGTGCTTCTGCCAGACCTCGTCGAGGCGTTCGAGGGCCTCTTTGTCGTGCTTCGCGCCCATCTCCATCAGGCAGCGGGCGAGCTCGAGGTTGGCCTGCGTGGCGCCGGGGGTGCCGGAGAAGTCGAGCAGGAGCTGGCGGTAGTCCTTCTCGGCGGCCTGGAGGTGGGGCATCCAGTCCTTGGCGGGCTGGCCGACTTTCTTGAGGAGCTGGGCGAAGCGGACCTGGGAGATGTTGCGCTCGAGGCGCACGCGGAAGTACTCTTCCCTGGCGCTGCGGTACTGTGCCTGCCACTTCTTGCGGAGGTCGCCTGCGTTGGCGGGCGGCGCGATGCCCTTGACCTTCTTGACCTCCTTGTCCTTCTCGCCGACCGCTCGGTTGAAGGCGGTGATGGCGGCCTTGAAGATGTCGATGGCCTGCTTCTTGTGCTTCGCCTTGTCGGCTTTTGAGACGCTGGCACGCTCGAGCTCGCGGGCGTGGCCTTCGGCGATGGCGAGCTGGATGCGGGAGAGGCGCAGGCTGATGTCGAACCGCTCGGAGGCGTACCGAGGGTTCTTCTTGATGGAGTCGTGGTTGAGGAACCTGTGGAAGTAGCCGCTGGAGCGGCTGAGGTAGCGGATGAAGGCCCCGAGGTCACGCTTCTCGGCGATGACCATCTCGGCGAGGTCGGAGTGGTAGTCGCCGAGCTCGCGGTACAGGAAGGCCTTCTCGATGCCGATGATGCTCTTGTCGGCTTCGAGGCGCCCGATGACCTTCTCGGCGATGTCGTAGTACTGGCGGGTGCAGAGGGCCTTGGCGAACTCGAGCTTGCGCTGCCAGCGCCACATGCCGGCGGTGGCCGAGGCGGCCAGGACCGCCAGCAGGGCGATGGCCAGGCTGGCGCGGTTCCGTGTCATGCGCGTGGGTCCTCGTGTGTCCTGGTCCGTTGACACCACGCCCCGCGGTCCGGCGGGGCGGCCCGCCCGACTGCGGGGCGCGGGGGCCTTCAGCACCGTTGGCAGCGGCAGCCGCGCCGAGGGCGGCCTGGGCCGGGCGCTACCCCTCCTCCTCGAAGATGTGTGGCACCGTCTCGGCGGTGACGAGCATGATCAGGCTGCGGCGGCCCTCAGCCTTGTCCCAACTGCGCAGCAGCCGGCCGAGGCATGGGATGGCCTCGACGAACGGCACGCCGGCCAGGGCGTAGCGCTCTTCGGCCTCCGCGAAGCCGCCGATGAGGAGGGTGCCGCCGTTGGGCGTCGTGACGGTTGTGCCGAGCGAGCGCAGGCGCGTCGTGGGGAGCTGCACGTAGCTCTCTTGGAGGATGCCGACGGACACGTCGCCCTGGTCGATGACGTCCACTTCGGTCGAGTAGTGGTACGTGGCCAGCTCGACCAGCTCGCGCATCTGGGGCTGGAGGATCAGGGTGATGTAGCGGCGGTCGGCGCTGACGAAGGGCTGAACGTCGAAGATGATGCCCTCGGGCACGTTGCCGATCTCGGGCTCGTCGTCCGTCGTCACGCGCCGCACGTAGTTGTAGTTGACCAGCACCTGCATGTTCGCGCGCTGGGTGTTGAAGCAGGTCAGGCGCGGCGCTGTGAGCACCGTGCCCTTGCGCTTCTTGATCACGGCGTTCAGCAGCGCCGCGACGTCCTCGTCGCCGATGTACGAGTAGGAGAGGGAGAGGCCGCCGCCGCCCGAGAAGAAGTTGGGGAAGCGGGTGAGCAGCTCGCGCTCGTTGTCGTGGGTGATCGTGCCGACCGCATCCCAGCGATCTGCACTGGTATCGAGCGTCCCGTCGGTGTCCACGGACACCTGGAAGCTGAAGGCGTCGAGGTACGCGCTCGTGATCTCGATGAACCGGCCGAGCATGTGCACCTGGAGGTTGCGGGCCCGGCGGAAGTTGTTGAGCAGTTGCTCGACCTGGCGGTGCACCTCGGGGGTGTGGACGACGACGATGCGCCCGTTGCGGTAGGCGATGGTGTAGCGGGGCTGGTCCTGGAGGACACCGCCCTCGATCGCCTTGTCCCACGTCTCGGCCGCAATAGTGTTGCGAATGTAGTCCACCCACCCCTGGGCGATGACGTCGGGGTTGACCTCCTCGCTGGGCGCGGGGTCGTTGAAGACGACGGACGTCGGCTCGACGGGGCCGACCTCGGGCAGGGGCCTCGCCTCGTTGGGTGGGGTGACCAGGCTGGCGATATCGTAGCTGCGCCGCTCCGGCTCGTCGAGACGGCCGCCCGGCTGGGCGAGGACGACAACGCCGTCGCGCAGCGAGCACTTGAGGCCGGCGAACCGGCCGACCCAGCGCAGGACGGCCTCGGCCGGCATCTTGGCGGAGAGGTAGATGGGTTCCTTAGCCTTGCGGGCATCGGGGTCCACGACAACGGCGACGCCGGCCACGTCGCTGATCTGGCGGACGGCCTCGTCGAGCGGGGTGCCGCGGAAGTCCATCGTCACCGGCTCGGCGAGCTTGGCGCGCAGCTTGACCTCCCACGGCTCCATGGGTCGCTCGAGCAGGCCCCGCGCCACGGTCTGCTTCTTCGGGTCGCCGGGGAGGACCACCCTGCCGGGCTCGGGGGCGAGCATCTCGCGCTCGAGGTCGGCCATGAGCTTGGTTTCGGCCTGCTTGCGGGCCTTGCTTTTGCCCTGGAGGGTGGCGGCGGAGAGGCGGGCGAGGCGCAGCTCGTCTTCGAGCTTGAGGGCATCGGGATTCTCGGGGTCGATGCGGCGCATGGCCTCGACGGCGTCGCCGGCCTTCTCGAAGTTCCCGTCCTCGAGGTAGCGCCATCCCTGGCTGCGCAGGTCGCGGAGGCGCGCGGTGCGGGCGTCGGCCCTCTCCCTGGCTTCGGCCTTGACCTTGGCGAGCTCGCGTTGGCGGACGCCGTTGAGGCGTCGCCGGCTCTCGGCGGTGGCCTTGGCGAGGAGGGCCTGCGCCCTGGCCTTGAGCTGGGCGGCGCCGTCGGCGTCGGCGAGGTAGGCTACGCCGTCGAGGACGCGCCGGGCGCGCTGGGCGGCCTTGTCGGGGTTCGTCGCCAGCTCGCGCTCGCCCTCGAAGAGGGCGGCGTCGAACTGTACGGCCATGAGGCGGGAGGTGCTCTCGCGCTGCTCCTTGACCTTCTGGAGGACGGTCTTGTGGTCGTCGGCGAGGCCGAGGGCGCGCTCGGCCTGGGCGAGAAGGCGGGCAGCGGAGTCATCGGCAGGCGTGAGGGCGAGGGCGCGGCGGAAGGCGTCGCGTGCCTCGGCGTAGGACTTTGAGGCGAGAAGCTGGCGGCCATGGGCGATCAGCAGGCGGGCCTCGTGGGCGCGCTGCTGGCGCATCACGGCGACGTCCTCTGCCCGCGCGGCCAGGGCCGTCAGGAGGGCCAGGACACACAGAGCCGCACGGAACGAGCACGGCAACGCATGTCGGCTGAGCAGGGCTCTCGTCTCGGGCGCTTTCACGCGGCGCCTCCTTTCGTGGTCGTGTCTCGCGGAGCGGCTCCTCGCCGTGGAGCGGCTCAATCCTCGAAGATGTCAGGCACGATCTGAGCGGTCGCCAGGATAATCATGCTCGTGCGCCGCTCGGCCTCGCTCCACTCGCGGAAGATGTAGCGCAGCAGCGGGACCTGCGCGATGAACGGCACGCTCGCCATCCCGCTGACCTCGTCGACTCGGGCCAGGCCGCCTACGAGCACCGTCCCGCCGTCGGGCACGGTGACCGTGGTGGCGATGCTCTTGAGCTCGACGGTGGGAATGCCGATGAACCTCTCGCGGGTGCCGCCGCCAACGTACTGGAAGGTGCTGAGGCTGATCAGCGTGCGGAGCTGGGGCTGGAGGACCAGGGTGATGTAGCGGTGGTCGGCGCTGACGAAGGGCTGGACGTCGAAGACGATGCCGTCGGGGATATTGCCGATCTCCGGCTCGTTGTCGGACGAGACGGTGCGGACGTAGTTGAAGTTTGTAACTGCCTGGAAGTTGGCGCGCTGGGTGTTGAAGCAGGTCAGCCGCGGCGCGATCAGGAGCGTCCCCTTGCGGTGCTTCGCCACGGCCTGGAGGAAGGCGTTCACCTCCTCGTCGTCCAGATATGAGTAGGTGATCCCCAGGCCGCCAGTGGGGCTCACGCTCTCCTCGATCGACCCCACCTCGTCGTCGTTGATGACGTCGGCGATGATCTGCCAGCGGTCGTCCGCTTCGGGCAGGCTGTCGAAGCCGTTGACAAGGTCGCTGCCGAAGTCGATGTCCATGTTGACCAGGAAGTCCATCTCGACCTGGAGGAAGCGGACGAGCATGTGGACCTGGAGGTTGCGGGCGCGGCGGAAGTTGTTGAGCAGCTCCTCGATCTCGCGCTGGACGTCGGGGGTGTGGACGACGACGATGCGGCCGTTGCGGTACTGGATGGTGTAGCTCGGGGCCTCCTGGAGCACGGCGCCCTGGGCCGGCTTGTCCCAGCTCTCGGGGGAGACGGTCGAGCGGATGAAGTCCACCCACCCCTCGCCGACCTGGTCTTTGGCGAACTTCGGCTGGCTGCCCTCGGGGGCGGGCCTGGGACGCATGATCGGCTCGAGGGTGTGGCCGTCCACCTGGATGCCGCCGTCGAAGGTCGTCTTGACGGCGCGGGTGGGGATGAGCAGGCCGGCGATGTCGTAGTCGCGGGTCACAGGGCGGTTGAGGCGGCCGCCGCCGCGGGGGGTCACGAGGATGGCGTGGTCGCGGATGGTGTAGTGGAGCTTATTGAGCCGGCACAGCCAGGTCAGCACGTGCTGGAAGCTCACGGTCATTTTCGGGAGGCTGAATTGGCCGCCCTCGCGGCTCACCGAGGGGTCCACCATGATCGGGCAGTCCACGAGCTGGGAGAGGTGGTGGCAGGCCTCGGGCACTGTGGCGCGGTCGAAGGCGACGGTGACCGGCTCGGCGAGCTTGGCCTGGAGGCGGGCCTCCCAGGGCTCCATGGGCCGCTCGAGAGCCACGGGGACGGGCCGCGTCGCGCTCCTGTCGGCCGGGAGAACGACCTGGGCATGGATATTGTCGGGAATCTGCATCTCGCGCTCGAGCTCGTGGATCAGTGTGTCCTTCGTCCTGTCGGCTCGGACGGCGCGGAGCGCTTCGGGATCGTTGGCGTCGGCGATGGCCTTCTCGGTCTGCTGGCGCAGGTAGAGGGCTTTCTTGTTGCGGGGGTCGAGCTTGAGCATGTTCTCGGCGATGGCGAGGGCCTGGTCGAAGTGGCCCTTGCTGTGGAGGTCCCAGCCGCGCTTGGCGAGGGCATTGAGGTGGTCCTGGCGCTCTTCAGCGGCTCGCTGGCGGCTGGCGTCCATCTCGCGCTTCTGGGTGTCGGCGCGGGCGTTTCCGAGGGCCTTGGTGGCGGCGTCGGCCACGGCCTTGGCCCTGGTCCGGAGGTCGGCGGCCTTGGCCTCGTCGCCGATGTAGTCCGCGCCGGTGATGACCCGCTGGGCGTGGTCGCGGGCTTTGGTGAGCTCGCGGGCCTTGAGGGCCTGCTCGGCGTTGAAGAGGTCGTGCTCGAGGAGGCGG
>CAZDNN010000021.1:0-23834 GCA_964506385.1 uncultured Planctomycetota bacterium | reverse complement strand
CTACGCGATCGGCTTCGTCACGGGGCAGGGCTGGCGGACCATCAACGAGCGGACGGGACAGGACATGGTGCAGGTGTTCATCCCCAGCTCCCCGACGCCCGTGACGGGCTACGTGGCCTTCGTGCCGCGCGAGGACGTCATCGAGCTGCCGATCACGGTAGACGAAGCTCTTCGCTTCAGCATCTCCGGCGGCGTTATCGTGCCGCCGCAGCAGTTGCTCCCGCCCCCAGGTGCTCCGGGGGCCGACGGCGAGGAGGAGGAGACCACAGAGCCCGAGCAACCAGCCTGGGCCAGGCGTGAATGACCCATGACGGCGGCCGATGCCCATTGCCACAGTCTCTGAGAGGAGGAGGCTGGGCGAGGAGTACCTTCCTCACGAAGGGCTCCGCCCCCGCACCGACCGCCTATTAGCGGCATCAGGCGGGCCGGCGATGCGCGCGGTGAGGGTGCGGCCGAGGAAGATGGTCATTCCGTCGGCGGCGTGCGCGATGTGGTCATCGGTGTCGAGTTGGACGTGGGACTCGGTGGTGCCGGCGGCGAGGGCCTGGGAGCGGACGAGGGCTTCGAGCTCGCGCGTCGCATGGGCGCAGGCCTGGTCGAAGCGGGGGAAGGCGCGGGAGTCGGGCAGGCCGAGGACCGCGTACTCGCCGAGCTCGTTCGGCCGGATCTCGGCCTCGTGGGTCACTACAACCCAACTCGTTATCGCGCCGATGGCGTTCGCCACATCGGCGTCGGGCGGAATGGCTACGTCGGCATCGAGCAGGCGGGCGGCATCGGGCAGGAAGCAGTGGACGGGGGCACCCAGGCCGATGATCGGCCGGCGGAGCGAGACCCTCACCGTGTAGTCAGGGGAGCCGCCGGCCAGCAGGTTGCCGAGCAGGGCCTGGCAGGCGGGACAGTCCTCCATCGCGTCTGGCTCTGTGTCCTCGTCGAGTTGCTTCTTGAGTAGCTCGATGGCGAGGCGGCGCGCGATCTCCCCGAAGACCCGCTCCGCGAAAGCATCCGGCGCCAGGCCGGTGAGGTGGCTGACCATCTCGGTTAGGCGCTCGGCGGAGCGGCGGTCCCAACGCTCGAAGCGGGCCCGGGCGTGGAGCAGATCGGTGGGGGTGAGTCCGCAGCGGTGGATGACGTGATGCTCCTCGAGGCGGTCGAGTGACAGGAGCGTCCAATGGGCGGCACCGGCGCGCTCGGCCAGCTCGGCGACCGAGCAGGGGCGATCGGCGAGGGCGCTGAGGACGGCCCGCTCGCCGTCGCGGGGCTCGAAGCCGGCCGTGGGGCCTGCCAGGGCCACAAACTCCATCGGGTGGGTCGAGGCGGCGTAGTCGTCGAGACGGGCCTCCAGGTAGTCGAGGCCGCGCGCCGTGGCGGCCTGCTCGGCGGCTAGCCACGCGACGGGGGCGACGCGGCGGGGGCCGATCTGGAGGGCTCGCTTCTCCCAGGAGATGAGGCTGTCGCCGCCGAGGCCGACCGTGCGCATGTCGAGTGCCTGGACGTGGGTCTTCCACCTGCCGACCCGCGCGCCGTAGGGGCAGGTGCGGACCGCTCCGTCCCGGACGGCGGCCGTGTCGGTTGTTGTGCCGCCCATATCGACGACGATGGCGTCGGCGCAGCCGGTGAGATGTCGGGCGCCGGCCACGCTGGCGGCGGGGCCGGAGAGGATGGTCTCGATGGGGCGCTTCCGCGCCGTCTCGGCGCGCATCAGCGTGCCGTCGCACTTGACCACCATGACCGGCGCGTCGATGTCCCGCGAGCGCAGTGACTGCTCGACGTGGGCGATGAGCCGCTCGAGCCGTGGGATGATCCGGGCATTGAGGACCGCGGTGTCGGCGCGGGTGCGGAAGTTGAGCAGCTCGCTCAGCTCGTGGCCGCAGGTGACGTTCAGGCCCGTCTCGTCGCGCAGGAGGGCCTTGACGGCCAACTCGTGGGCTGGGTTGATGCTGCCAGCGTAGCCGCTGACGGCGAAGGCGCCGACGGCCTGCTGCTCCACCATCTGCCGGGCGGCTCGCCGCACCTCGTCGGGATCGACCGGCGCGATCTCCGTCCCGTCGATCTCCAGCCGCGCCGAGAGCACGGCCTTCGGCTCGTGGGGGATGTTCGCGGGGTCGAAGAGGCCGTAGGGCGGCATGAGCAGCAGCCCAACCTTCTGGCCCTGGCCCTCGACGATGGCGTTGGTCGCCAGCGTGGTCGAGACGGCGACGAGATCGACCCGGGCGAGCACCTCGGCGTCGAAGGCGTCGAGAGCCTCGTTGATGCCGAGGGTGAAGTCCCACTTCGTCGTCAGCGCCTTGCTCTTGGCCACAACGGAGTCCGTGGCGAAGTCGAAGACCACGGCGTCGGTGTACGTGCCGCCTGCATCAATGCCGAGTCCAAGCCGGGCGCGACGCGCGTGAGCCGTGTCCGTGCCGGTGGCGCCAGTACTGTCGCCCTCGGCGGTCGCCTCGTCCTGTTCCCAGACTGGGACGGCCTTGAGCCCTCCCGCGAGCGGGTCGAAGCTCGTGACGTGGTGGGGCGGGACCACGACCACCTCGCCGCTCGTCGCCGTGGCCGTGAGCATCTGCTCGAGCAGCGCCAGGTCGCCGGCCAGCGCCTCGTACTGCCAGCCGAACTCGTCGGCCATCGCCTGGGCGTAGGAGGCGTATCGCGCCTTCCCCGGCGCGCCAGTGTCGATGAAGGCGGCGCGGCGATAGTTGCGCTGCCAGCTTGTCAGGAACTCGATGATGGCCCTGGCGTTGTCCTCGCCGTGCTTCGCGGCCAACTCCTCGAAGCGGGCGCCCTTGCGCGGCCTTGGTCCCGACTCGCTTTCCCGCGACTTCGGCTGCACCTTCTCCTCGAACCAGCCGGCCGAGATGTAGTAGGTGCCCGGGCAGCGGGCGAACTCCCGCCTGTAGGCGGCGTCGGAGCCCAGGAAGAGCGCGATACAGTCGTGCGCTTTGGGCAGCACGAGCGGGACGCCGCGCGCGTGGATGCCCACCGTGCCGCGTCCGCAGATGCCGTAGCCCACGGCGATGCGGTGGCACGCGCCCGAGGCCGACGCGCGGTCGATGGCGGCCTGGAGCCTGCGGCGCAGCTCGCCCGGCCGGTCGTGCAGCCCGCCCTCGAGGAACTCGCTGGTCACCTCGATGCCGAGCCGCTCCGCCGTCCGCCTGATGTCGATCGCGAGCACACCGCACGCGATCACATGCACGCGCGCGGTGCCGTCTCCGCATTCGTCATTCGTCATGGGTGCTTGGTCATTCCTTCGGCATTCGTCATTCAGAACCACCGCCACCCCATCCCACTCACCGGCAGCTTCTCAATCGCCTCCCTGTCGAGGGGCGCCGTCACCAGTTCCTCGCCATCGAGGATGCCCGTGTCGCCGACCTCGCGGGCCTCGGCGATGAGACGCTCGCGCCAGGGGGCGACCAGGGCATCGCCGTCGGGGCGGCTCGCCAGGTTGACGAGCTCCTGAGGGTCCTCGGCGAGGTCGTAGAGCTCCTCGGTCGGCCCCTCCTGTGCCCAGCAGTACTTCCAGCGGCCGTCGAAGACCATGGCCGACTGGCGCGGGGCGTCGATGCACTGGCTGTAGAAGACGTCGCGGGTCGGCGCGGCGTCGCTCGCGAGCGCTGCTGACAGGTCGAGGCCGTGGACCTCGGCGTCGAGCGGGCAGTCGGTCATGGCGGCGAGGGTGGGCAGGATGTCCTGGAGCCCGACGAGCTGCCGCCGCCGCTGGCCGCTCAGCACGCCCGCGCCCGCGAAGATGATGGGCACGCGGACCGAGCCTTCGAGGAAGTTGCACTTGAAGTACGTGCCGAAATCGCCGATGAGGTCGCCGTGATCGGCCATGTAGACGACGAGGGTGTCGTCGGCGACGCCGCTGTCGCGGAGGGCCTGCATCACGCGGCCGACCTGGGCGTCCTGGTGGGTGATGAGGGCGTAGTAGTACATCTTGATGACGCGGCGCGCCGCAGGGCTGAGGCTGTCGTGGGCGTGGGTGATGCGGACGCGTGCCATGTAGGGATTGCGGCCGGCGAGCATGGACTCGTCGCCGGCGGGAGGCGGGATGTCGCGGACGTCGTAGCGGGCCACGTAGCCATAGGGCGGGTCGTAGGGCGAATGGGGCTTTGGGAAGCTGCACCAGATGAGGAAGGGCCTCTCGCTGCGGTGCTCGAGATGCTCATTGAGCCGCTGAATGGTACGGTCGGCGACCCAGTGGTCCACGTGGTGCTCGGCGGGGATGGGCCAGGGGCAGGGACGCACATCGTTGTTGCCGGCTCCGTGCGAGCGGCTGTAGCCCTCGTAGCCGGCGTCGGCGAGATAGTCGATGTAGTCCTCGAGGCCGCGCATCGTGCACATCGGGTCGTGCTGGCGGACGAGGCGGCCGCTCTCGGTCAGGTCGCAGTGCTGGAAGCCGTGGAGGACGCGGGGCTGGTCGGGCGGGGCGTAGGGCACGTAGTGGAGCTTGCCGCAGGCATAGGTCTCGTAGCCGTGGTCGGCGAAGTGTGCGGCGAGGCGGGGCTGGTCGTCGCGGATGAGGCCGCCGTTGTTCTTCGTGCCCGTCGCGCGATGGGAGTAGTTGCCCGTCGTGATGGTGGCGCGGGCGGGCACGCAGATGGGGTTGGGCGTCAGCGAGTTCTCGAAGAGCACGCCCGACTCGGCGAGGGCATCGAGGTGCGGCGTCTGGCACACACGATTGCCATAGCACCCGAGGGCGTCGGCGCGGAGCTGGTCAGCACAGAAGAGCAGGATGTTCGGTCGCTTGGCCATCGGCTCGGTCACTCCTCGAGAGGCCAGAGGCGGATGAGGCGGATGTTCACGTCGGGGTAGTGCCCTGCGCCGACGTCGCACGAGAGGGTCAGCTTGCTCGGACCGGGCTTGAGGCGGCAGGCGGTCTGCGGGGCGGCGAGTTTCCGCCCCGGCGCCAAGCCGCCCGGCCACACGGTGCAGGTGCCGAGCCCGTCGGTGCTGAGCGACTCGCGGGGGCCGATCTTGCCGGGCAGGGCGATCCGCGTGCCGTTGACCGTCAGCGCGAGCCCGGTCAGCTCGCCCATGGGCTTCAGGCCGGGCGGCGCCTTCGCATCGGCAGCGCGGGTGATCTCGACGGCGAGATGGCAGGGATGGCCGAGGTCGTTCTGCACCGTCCAGGCGTTCTGCTTGCCGTCGAGGCTGGTGATGATGCGCTCGGGCTCGTAGACGGCTCGGAAGAGCTTCCAGCCGCCATTGCCGTCGTCGAAGAGCCTGAACTCCTTGCCCTTCTCGCGGAGCTTGGCCTTGACCGATTCGGGGAAGAAGCCTGCGAGTCGGCAGCGTTCGTAGCGGCCTATCATCTCGAGGATCTCGCGTGCGTGGGGATGGTTGTCGAGGATGCGGCGGTTGGCCTGGACGGAGATGGAGCCGTCGGCGCCGAGGCACTTGCCGCACACGTATTCGAGGCGGTCGGGGCGGCTGCCCATGTCGAGGCCGTACCAGCCGACGTCGGCGAAGACGAGGTTCCGACGCATGCCGAGGATGCCGGGGAGGCGCTGGTCGAGATAGCCCTTGATGTCGCCGTGGCCGTCGGCCGAGGCACTGCGTGGGATGATGTGCCAGCAGATGTTCGAGCCCGTGCCCATGCTCGTCTGGTAGAGGACGCCGTGGTCGAACTTGCGGTAGAAGGCCCAGTGGCACTTGTCGAGGAAGTAGCCGACGTCGAGGTAGTCGCCGCGGCTGCCGTCGCTGGCGTCGAAGTAGACCATGTCGATGCCGCAGGCGTTCACGATGTCGCCGAAGCGGGTCGTCACCTCGTCGAGGAGGGTGCTGTCGGGGTCGATGACGAAGAAGCCCCACATGGTCAGCAGCCCGCGGACGCGCGTCCCTGCGGGATGCGCCGCGGCCCGGGTGCCGCAGGCGCCGCGCTGGCAGCCCGTGAAGCGGAAGGGCGGTCCCACGTCCACGTCGCGGTACCGCACGATCTCGTCGCCGACGCGGATGTGGAATCCTGGGAAGGCCTTGCTGCGGGTCCGCTTGGGCGGCAGGTCGGGCTGGCCGGCGAGGGTGAGGGTGGCCGACTTCGCATCGACTGCCTTGGCGAGCGGCGGGCAGGGTACGGCGAGCAGGCGATCGTCGGGCACGGGCGTCACGTAGGGGTCGTTGGGCGACACCGATGGCCCGAAGAGGTGGACGCCCGCCTTGAGCCCCGCGGCGTGGATCTTCGCGACCGTGGCTTTCAGGCTATCGAGCCCCCGCGGGAAGTTGCTGCGGTTGATTTCGTAGTGGCCGTGGGTGGTCAGCCACGCGTTCTTGAGGATCAGGATGGTCTGGAAGTGGCCGAGCTTCGCAGCCTGGATGAGCGCGTCGGTGTCCCGCTCGTGCATGCCGATGGCGAAGAGGTACGAGCGGCGCACCGGCTCGGACTCGCGCGCCCACTTGCCGTCGAGCATGGGGCAGGGGAGCCCGTTGTCGCGCTCGACCTGCTGGATGGCCGCGTGGAACTGGTCGCGGGGGCAGGCCACCAGGGCGAGTTTCGCGCCCCGCAGCCCGTACCGCCCGGAGCACCACCCGCCGATGCCCACGGCGCCCGACCCCCTGCCGCGTGCCCAGCACCGCACCGGCAGGTTGAGCGCGAAGCAGCAGGCGGCGAACTCGCCGTCGTAGTTGGCCGCGAAGGCCCAGCCCTGCGTCGCGAGCTTGCGCATCGGGAACTCGATGTCGAGCCGCTCGATGTCCGCGGGCCGCACGTCGGTGACCTCGAGCCTGAAGTATCGCTCGAGCGCCTCGATGCTCAGGGTCGCGCGCACATCGGGGTCGGCGAACTCCACCTCGATGGCGTCGCCCTTCCGCCGGAGCAGCCGGGCCGGAAGCTGGCAGCCGGCACGCCTGGCGACGAACACCGGGAGCGGGCAGCCCGCCGCCGCGTAGTTCGCCCCCGTCGCCTTGCACGTGAGCTCCGCGAGCCGTGCGTCCGGCGACAGCTTCAGGCGGACCCGCGCATTCTCGACCACGACGGCCTCCAGTCCTGCGGGCGTGGCCGGGGCCGCCACGGTCTCCACGCGCACATCGTCCACGTCTACGCTCTCGGCCTTCGCCACGGCGACGGCCAACGACGCGGCCTTGAAACCCGGCCCGCCCGGCAGGTAGTAGCCCGAGACCTCGCGCCACTGGCCCTGTGGCGCGGCGACCGTGGCGATCAGCGGGGCGCGGATCTGCGCGTTCTCGTAGTACTCGTAGAGATGGAACGACGCCCTGCCGCCGCGCACCCAGGCCGACATGCGATACCACGCCCCCGCCTTGATTCCCGGACACGGCTGGTAGATGTGCGCCGGCCGCTCCTTCGCCGTGCCGCGCAGCCGCACGAAGCGCTTGCCGGAATGGGCACCCTCGGAGAGCACGGAGCACTCGCCGGGATAGGCAGTGTTGAGCGTCCAGCCCGCGGGCGCCAGGCGCCCCTGGCCCAGGGTCCACAGGCCGAAACCCTGGTTGACGCTGGCCGCCCCCTTGACCGTGCGCACGGCCTCGAAGCCACCGTTCCGCACCAGGGTCCCTGCGCGTGCTACCAGGCACGCCATGGCCATCGTTGCGGCGGCGACCATCGACGTCGTTCGCATAGCGCCCTCGCTGGGCCGCTCAGCCGTTGGCGTAGACCTTGCGGCTCCGGTTCGCATTGGGGATCTCGACCCGCTGGCTGGTGAGCACCGACTCGATGCCGGCGAAGCCGAGCTCGTGGACGACGTGCCAGGCCTCGTCGGTGCAATGGGGCAGCGGCCCGCCGTCAAGGTGGTCCGCGATCTGCTCGTAGGCGACCTGGAAGACGCTGGCGTTCCCGGGCATCCCGTGCTGGGCGAGGTCGACGGGGCCGTCCTTGGTGCGGGCGAAGGGCTTGGTGTAGATGCCTGCGCGGACGAGCCCCTCGGTGCCGATGACGTCGCAGTAGAAGCCGCCGTGCTCGCCCTGCTGGCCGACGTGGATGCCGAGGATGCCACTGTCGAACTCGAGGATGGCGGCGTCGAGCGCGGGCTCGCCCTCGTAGCCGTCGGGCGCCTCGCCGTGCGCGTGGCCCCGGGCGTAGATGGCCCTGGCGTCGTAGCCGGCGAACTGGCAGATCAGGTCGGTCACGTGGCTCGTGAACGACAGGAAACTGCCGCCTGTGTACGCCACCACCTGCTTGACCTCGCCGATGAGGCCCTCCCGCACCAGCTCCTGGAGGCGCAGGACGTGCGGGCTCCAGTGCCGCGAGTAGGAGACGGTGATGGGGATGCCTTTGGCCTTCGCGGCGGCGACCATCGCGTCCATCTGCTCGAGGGAGCAGGTGGGCGGCTTCTCGAGGAAGATGGCCCGCGGCCCCGCCTCGATGACCTCCATCATCACGTCGAAGTGGTCCGGGCCGCGCACGCACACGGCGATGACGTCGGGCGTGTCGGCGGCCCACATCTTCGCGAAGCTGTCGTGATAGTGCAGGTCGGGGAAGGAGCCGCCCCATCGCTCGCGGAACGCGTCGGTGACCTCGGCGGAGATGTCGCAGACCGCGGTCAGCTCGACGCGGTCGCTGTGGCGGATGCCGCCGACGTGGCAGTAGGGCGCCGCGTCCTCCGGCTTGCCATACATCGCCGCGATCTTGCCGAGACCAATCACCCCGACCGAGTACATGGGGTGTCTCCCTTCTCAGCAGCAGAGGGGCATGGCCTCAGTGAAGCAGCGTGTCGAGGGGGAGGGCAAGGTTGGATGGTTGGATGAGTGGATGGCTGGGCAAGAGGGTGGACGCTCTGTCCCGTTTCGTCCGTCCATCCATTCATCCATTCATCCAGCCCTCCACCTCACATTCGCTCACTCGCTCACGCCTCCGGTCGCGGCCCACTCGCAGCCTCGGAGCAGGGCATTCTGGAAGGCGGGGTTCTCGAAGGTGGTCATCGAGCAGCCCTTGTTGGCCTCGGGGTCGCCGGGCCAGACGTGGCCGAGGACGTGATGGTAGACGCGGCCTTCGCCATACTGCTGCACGACCATCATCGGCTCGTCGTCCCCGCTGCCGCCCGTCTCGGGGTCGGAGTAAGCCGTGGCGAGCACGTGGTAGGGCACGCCGTGCATGTGGACGAGGCGGTGGTAGAGCTCGTCCCAGAGCCTGAAGTCGGCGAGGCCGCGCGTGATCGGGTGGTCGCGGTCGACGATCTTGACCTCGAACTCGTGGTACGCGCCGTGGCCGGTGCCCTCGCGCCACATCAGGGCGACCATCTTCTCATACTCGACCCAGCCGGGAAAGGCATTGTCTGCGGCGTGCAGGATGACGAGACCGGTGCCGCCGCGAACGGCGGCCTCGAAGTTGGCCTTCGCCGCCTCGCTCCACTCAGGGCCGTTGTAGTCGGAGAAGATGAGTTGATAGCCCCCGAGCGCCGCGGCGTCCTCGAGCGCGCTCGATGGGTCCTCGGTGAGGGTCACGACGAACTTGCCCGAGCCCTCGAGGAGGCCCCTGCAAAAGGGCGCCGAGCGCGTCCAGTCGTGGTTGTTGGCTCCCGTGAGCAACAGCGTCTCGATGCTGGGCATCCTGGCTCCTTCCTCTACTCGCCGATCAGGCAGCAGACGGCGTGGTAGCCGACGCCCTTGCACACGCCGCCCTCCTTCGGGCCGATCTCGCCCGTGCCGTAGAAGCCGATGAGCGGGAGGTCCTTGCCGAGCACCTCCTGGAGGGCGTCGAGCTCGGCCTGGAGGCTCTTGATCTTGCCGCGGCGGCCAGCGCACTCGAAGTAGATGCCGAGCGCCGGCTTGGCACCGAGGCCCTGCTTTGCCGACTTCGTGGCGTCGACGGCCGTGCGGACGATCTCGTCGTGGTCCTTGCGGCCGGGCCGGGCGCAGATGGCGAGTTTGAAGTCGCCGCCGAGCAGGATGCCGACGGCCACGTCGCCCCGGACCTCGCCCTCGAAGTACGTGTCGATGGACGGGCCGCCCGACGAGCCGCCTATGATGGGTAGCTCCTTGCCCATCACGGTCTGCACGCCCTCGGTCAGCGGCATGTTGCGGGGCAGATGGCAGTTGCCGAACAGCAGCAGCACCTTGGCCTTCGCCATTTTGGGCAGTGCCTTGCCGACGGCCGCGCCCGCGGCCTTGTGGTCCTTGCCGATCTTCGGCGAGCAGACCGCCGCAACCTCGATGTCGCCGCCAATGGCGCACACGCCCACCGACGGTCCCTTCGGGTTGCCGTGTTCGGTGATCGGCCCGGCGGCCGAGCAGCCGTGGATGAGCTTCCTGTCGAACACGGTGGCGACGCCCTCGAGCAGCTTCGCCTTAGCGTCCTTCGGATAGCTGTCGAAGACAAGGACGAGCCCGGCGGGCGCATCGCCGAGCGCCTTCTTCGCCTGCTCGGCCGCCGCCGTCCCCGCCTTCACGGCGTCGGCGTGCTCGCTCAGCCCCGTGCCCATCGTGACACCAGCCAGCGCCGCCGCGCCGACGGCGGTGAGCATCGCCACAGCCAACACCACCGACCTCGTACGCATGACGCGCTCCTTCCCAATGGTAGCTGCCAGAGCTGGACTCGGAACTATGATAGGCAAGCGGGAATGCAGCGCAAGCGGCTGTTGTGTCATTCGGCTGACTTGCGCCGTGGGCGAGGTGGGCGCTCGGGCGCGGGTGGCTTGGGCACGGGCTGGCGGGAGAGGGCGGTGGCGTAGAGGGTGGCGAGGATGGCCTCGACAGCGACGTCGGTGTTGATCAGGCTGTCCTCGCCGTCGCCGCAGATCCGGAGGCTGCCGGCCATGGCGCCCTTCGACCCCGCCCAGTTGCACAGCGACGGCCGCGCGGCGCTCTTGTAGAGGCCGACCGCCAGCGGCTTGTCGCCGAGGACGAAGCGGTGGCGAAGGCGGGCGCCGAGGATGTCGCGGACGACCCGCCAGAGGTCGCGCTGCGGGCGGTCGGCGTCCCGCGAGCGGACGAGCGCGTAGCCGTCCTTGTAGTCGTCCACCCCGACGTCCAGGACGACGGCTGGCTTCTCCTTCTCGACGATGCGCTTGAGCATGGCCGACTCTGGCTCCGAGAAGGGCTCGCCGCCGCGGGCCTTCTTGTCATCGAACTCATCCCAGTGATATGCGAAGTTGCGGTCCACCAGCACGCCGTTGGCGTTCGCCGCTGTGCCCTTCTTGTAGCCCTCGATGGTCAGGCAGGGGATCACCTTGATCCGCAGGCGCCCCATCACCCACTCCATTTTGTAGTCCTCGGGGTCGAGCAGCAGCTCGACGACGCGGAGCAGCGAGCAGGCGGCGAGCCAGTCGTCCCCTTCGAGGCATCCGACGAGGAGGACGAGCGGCTTGCCCTCGGCGCCGATGGTGAGGCTCTTGATGAGGTTGTCGGAGCCGCTGGCGCCGCCCTCCATGGTGGCCGCGACGCGCTCGGGGTGGTCGGCGATGAGGGCCTCGATCTCGTCGCGGAGGTCGCGCCAGTCGGGCTTGGCGGGGCGGAAGATCGAGTACTGGGGGCCGGTGCCCAGGGCGCGGGCGACGAAGACCCACTTGTTCTTCGCGCCCGGGTCGATCCCGCCGCGGCCGTTGGGGGTGATGAGGTCGCAGGCCAGGATGCCGCCGCCGGTTTCCTCGAAGACCATGGCCGTGTTGTCGGTCGACTCGTCGGTGGCGAGCCGCTTGGCCTCCTCCCGCGTGGGCGTGCCCTTGGCGATGCGGGCGACGTACTGGAGCTTCTTGACCTTCCGCGTGGGCGGCTTGGCCGGCTTCTCCCTGCCCTTGCGCGGGCGTGCGGGCCTGACGGGGACGTCCACGAGGCGCTCGCGTCGCCCGTAGGAGGGGATGCGTGCTTCCTCGGTGAGGCCGCGTGTGAGTGGGCGGATGTCGATGATGCGGAGGTTGGGCGGCTGGTCGAAGAAGCTCTCGTCGGCGGGGATCCCGCGCAGGTGGCAGTAGGCCATCATGTCGCAGACGACGCGGCCGCCGTTCGCGGCGTGGGGCTGGACGATGGGGTCGCCCATCATGAAGGGCGCGCCGGCATAGTAGATGACGACCAGCGCCTCGTCCTGCGCGGGTGCCCGCATCCTGTCGCCGATCTTGACTGGGATCAGCCGATCGCCGCAGAGGGCCCGCATCTCCTTGGTCGTGCGGGCCTCCAGGTCGTCGGTCAGCAGCTCGACCTTCGGCATCGGCAGGGCCACGCGGGTCAGCAGGTCGCCCGCGGCGCCGCCGCCGACGGGGAACGTCAGCATCGGCCAGATGCCGGCCATCTCGGCCACCTCGGCGTAACCGATGAGGGCCTCCCCGCGCCGCACCTCGAACAGGTCGCCGACCTTCGCATCGCCCTTGTACGCGATGTCCACCGCGAGGCCGGTGCGGTGCTTGCGGATCTTGAACTTGCCCTTCGCGGCCAGCGCCTTGCGCTCGGCGTCGCCCTCGTCGGCGGCGAGGGCGGAGAACGCAACGATGGCGACCCAGGCTGCGAGGAGAATCGAGCGGGTCTTGTGCATCATGACCTGTGTCCTTCCCGTCCGGAGCACCGATCTCTTGCCCATCCCATCCTATGGGTGAAGCGCCCGGAACGCAAGAAGGTTCAGCGCCGTCTGGGAGGGCGAGGCTGCCGCCGAGACGCGAGCGGGGAGGCGCCTGGGCAGTCGGCTCGGCCGGAGTCTCGCCCTCCCACGTCTCACCTGGGCCGAACCGCTACCAGGCGGCCGTCGGTGAGGCCGACGAGGACGGTGTCCGACGCGCCTACTCCAGTTCCACGATGGCCCAAAGCGCCAGCTTGGGGATCGCGACGGTCGTGTAGTCGCCGTCAGAGGCCAGTTCCAGCTCCCGCGGCTCGGCACGCGGCGCGTGGAGCGTGGCCTTGGTGAACCTGCGGTTGCCGAACAGGTCACGGCGGAGGCGAAGGGTGCTGCCCTTCTGGGGGATCGTCTTGTCGCTCTTCCCGTCGTAGTTGCGGTTGAGCAGATGCACCATCACAGGGGCCTTGTGGCCGTCGGGGATGTGTCGCGGGACGGCCCAGACCTGCTTGGCGCCCTCGATGGCGACGGGCGCTGGCAGGAGCTTCGCGAGTCCGGCCTTGTCGGGCCAGACGACGAGCCGGCCGTCGGCCTTCACCTGGTCGAGGAGCTTCTGCTGCGCGGGGTCCAGCTCGCAGGTCCTGGGCACCACGATGGCCTTGAAGCGGTCTAGCCGTCGCTTCGTCAGGCGGTAGTCGGGCAGCCAGTCGTCGCCGGCGATGACGACGGTGAAGGGGATGCTCGCCTGGGCGAGAGCGGTGCACGCGGCCTCGATCTTGCCGCGGCCCTTGCGGTTGGCCTGGTTGCTGTAGACGACGGCCACGGGCGCGACGGCCTCGTAGCCGTCGAAGAGCCGGGCGTGGTCGTGCACCCAGCGGTAGAGCCAGGCGTATTCCTCGGTCGGCGCCTCAGTCCAGTGTGTGCCCTTCTCTTTGGTGTAACACCACTGGCGGTGGGGGGCCATCAGGTTGTGGCCGAAGGCGTAGGAGAGCGCGGCCCACGAGCGGACCAGTTCGTAGACCTTGTGCTCGTGGACGAAGGCCCAGTCGTGGCCGCTCGCGGTCGAGCAGACCGGGCGGCCGAGGCCGTCGCCGAGCTTGTAGATGGCGACGGGGTGCGTGGCCGGCCGACGCTTGGCTGCGCCGTGCCACACCTCGCAGCAGAAGTTGCTGAGCTGCGGCGCGATGACGATAGCGTGGGGATTGCTTAGGCCCGAGTTCACGCTCAGGCCCACCGGCTGGCCGCGCAGCGCCTCGGCCCGCTGGCGGTACTCGGCGACCCAGGCGTTGCTGGCCATGACCTGGAAGTCGTAGAACTCCCTGGCGAGCGGGAGCCGCGTCCGCCGCTTGTTGTACTCGCCCGGCTTCACGCCGCGGCCGAGGAGGAACTGGCGGTAATCGAACGTCGCGAGGTCGGCGATCCCGAGCTTGTCCAGCTTGTCCTTCGCGACGTGGCTCTTGAGGTACTCGCGGAAGGCGGCCATGCAGTGGCGGCAGAAGCAGCCTTCGAGCCAGGTCACCGACCCCGAGGTGCCGCGGTAGTCGTCGATGTGGAGGCCGTCGGGCTTCACGGCCATCGTCTGCTCGAGTCGATGGAGCAGGTAGCGGCGATAGAGCGGGCTGTTCGTACACCACCAGTAGGCGGGCTTCCCCTTGTACTTGTGGTCCCAGAGCCAGGGGACGATGAAGGGCTCGCCGGCGAAGTTGCGGCACGCCGCGTCGAGGAAATTGGGGTCGAAGTCGATGACGCCTCGGAACTCGGTCAGGAACCCGACGCTGCACGAGAAGCGGCGGACGCCCTTCGCGTGCGCCCGCTCGATATGCCTGGCATCCCGCCGCCCGCCCCAGCCGAGCACGGTGCAGCCGTAGGGCTCGTACATCTCAGGGTTGTCGTACATGAACACCACGTCGGAACGATGGATCGCCCGTTCCCGGCTGGCGTCTGCGGCCATGGCACACTGGCCTCCACCCAGAATGGTCAACGCGACGGTCACCAGGCACGTTCCACGCACGTTGGGTGCTCCTGTCCTAGCCTTCTGGGGTGGGCTCGCCGTCCTGCGGCTCGGGGGGCTGGCTGGCCTCGGCCTCCTCAACGAGGTGCACCTTCTTTTCGGTGAGGAGGCCGGCGCCGGCGCGCGCTCCGATGAAGGCGCCGGCACCAATGACCAGGACGTCCCAGAAGCGGAGGCACAGCAGGTAGGCCATGCAGTGGGCCTCGCTCAGCCCGATGAGGGCGAAGGTGCCGATGAGCCCGCCATCGAGTGGCCCGACCCCACTGGGGGTAAGCTGGAAGGCCAGCAGCGCCTGGGAGACGACGAAGATCAGCGACAGCGCGGCAGGCCCCAGGTGGATCCGCGAGCCGATCAGGAGGAAGAGCCCCGGCCGCGCGAAAAGCACGACGTGGCCGCCCATCTGCGCGAGGAACGCCACCCACGCGGCCTTGCCCTCCTCACAGAAGACCCGCGAGACCTGGTCCTCCATCGCCTGCGTCGGCCGACGCAGACGCACGAAGAAGCGCCGGAACACGCGCAGGCGCGCGAGCAGGCACACCAGCCGTGTGAGCGGACGCCACCGCCGCGACAGCGACAGCCACATTGCCCCCGTCAGCGTCAGCAGCCCCCCCGCCGCCGCGAGCAGCGTCACCCCCGCTGCCGGATACTGCACGAACAGGACGTCCTGGTACCGAGCCAGCGCCACCAGCGTGCCGAAGCTGAAGAAGAGCATGAAGCTGAGCGCCTCGAGGTACTTCGCCAGCAGCACCGTGCCGGCCACCTCGTGGAGCGGGTGCCCCGTGGTCTTGGTCACGTAGGCCACCTTCAGCGGCTCGCCGCCGAGGTAGGTGGACGGCGTGATCATGTTGCCCGCCGTGCCCACCAGCTCCGCGGCGAGGACGCTGCGGAAGGGAATCGTGTGCTTCACGGGGCGATTGAGCACGGCCCAGGCCAGCGCGCGCAGCACGATCGACCCGGCCAGCGCCACGCCGGCCACGACGAACGCTCCCAGGCCGGCCTCCTGCACCGCCGCCAGCGTCCGCTCCACGCCCACGGCAAACACGATGCCCGTGAGGATCAGGACCGAGACAACCGCGAGGAGGACGAACTTGAGCGCCTGGCGCTTGATGGCACCGCCTCCATGGGCGTTCTGGGACAGCAGAAAGCGTACGGATGCGTCCTCGCGCTGTCAAGGTCGGGCCTGATCCGCCCATGCACGCGCCGCGAAAGCCTCTGAGGCCGTGTTCCATGGCCGGGGGGCCGCCATGGGCTGCTAGGGCCTGTCGCCCGTCTCCGGCGGGCTGGCGTTGGGACCGTCGGTGAGGCAGAGGGCATCGAGGCGGGTGCCGTCCTCGCGGCAGTGGAACTCGATGAGGGCGACGCCGGCGACGAGGGCGATGGGCCGCGGCGTTCGGTCCTTGGTCGTGACGAGTTGCGTCCACTCCCACGTCTCGTGGACGCCGGTGTGCCAGTCGGTCCTGGGCAGGGCGTCGCGGCCGTCCTGGCGGACGCGGACGAAGAAGGAGTCGTCGCTGGGCGTCGCTGCCTGGATGCGGCCCCAGAGGTAGTACGGGCCCGCCTTCGGGACGTGGACGAGCCAGAGCGCCCGCGCCACGCTGCTGCCACCCTTGCTCTCCGGCTCGCCCGGCATCCAGAGGAACCGGCCGCCTGACGCCTTCGGGTCGTCGTCGAGCCGGAAGGGCGGGATGACCAGCGCGGCGCCCTCGGCCTCGACGACGTGGCCCGCCCTCGCCGCGCCCTTCCCGCCGCGCTCGGCGGCCGCGAGGATGCGGCGATACCGACCGATGGGCTCAATGTCGTCCAGGATCTCACGCCCGTAGTCGCCACCGTTGACGGACAGCAACGCCTCCCTGGCTCCCTCCTCCTCGCCTTCGCACGCCAGCCGCTCGCCCTTGGCGACGTCTGCGAGCAGGCGCAGATCGCCGGCCTGGCCGGGCACGACGACCTCGATCTGGTCACCCTCCCGCTTCGCGCGAGCCGTTGCGCCGGCGAAGGACTCGCGGAAGGCGGCGAACGCCTCCTCGTCGAGGCCCTCGGCGGCACGGACCCAGACGGCGACCGTTGCGGGCGCATCGGGCTCGGTCGTTGAGTGCGTGCACGTCAGCCGCATCGCGCCGTACTTGCCGCCGTCGTTCACGATGGCGACGGGGGCCGGCTTGCCCTTGGTGTCCGTTGCGTAGACGAAGCGGATGCCGACCGCGACGTCCTCGAAGCGCAAGAAGACCGTCCCGCCTTCGGGCACCGGCACGGCCTTGTCCGGAGGCTTCATCTCCATGTCGCCTACCCAGACGCCGACGTCGGCCGGGAAGTGGAAGTGGGACAGGAGGCAGGCCGGCTCGGGCGCGCGGGCCTTGAACAAGCGGTCGGTGGGGTCCGCGTGGGCGAGCAGAAGCACCTCGGGGCCGCGCTGGACGCTGGAGAGGAAGGGCTGGATGTGCAGGGCCTTGGCGTGGCCGCTCGCGCCGTACTCGAAGCGCTTCTTGCCGTAGGGGTCGCCGCGGGCGTCCATGAAGAAGCTGACGACCGGCTGCTTCGGCCCGCCGGCGAGGTTGACGACCAGCGGCTTGTCCATCGGCCCATAGGTCGCGCCCGCCGAGCCGATGCTGAAGCGGCGGCCGACGTAGTGCGCCGCGCGTTCCCAGGGCGCCGCGCCCCAGCGCTGGCGCACCATACGTGGGACCTGTCGCTCGATGTCGCGGCGGATGCGGGCCGGCGGGTCCCAGCGGCAGAGCTGGAAGAAGGTGCGCGTGTCGATGCGGCCGCCGTCGCGCAGCCAGCCGACCCTGCGGAGCGTCGCGTCGAGGTAGCCGTGGCCGGTGATGTAGTCGTAGTCGCGGCTGTGGGCGCCGCCGAGCCGCTGGCAGGGCTCGAACCAGTTTGCAGCGATGTCCGTCCAGAACAGCCGGAGCGCTGCCCGCGCCTTCCGCCGACCGTCGCGGCGCCGGGCGAACTTCGCGGTCAGCGCCAGGCAATCGAGGTCCACGCCGTAGTAGGTTGGGCTCAGGTACTCGTGGATGCCGTGCTCCCAGGTGTAGAGCAGCCACTGGTCGAGCATCTGGTAGCCTTCCTCGGCCAGCTCAGGCCGTCCCGTGTGCTCGCCGATGGCGATGCAGTTCCAGATCTTCATCAGGTAGATGTTGGTGTAGCTCACGGGCACGTTGTGGCGTCGGATGCCCTCGACGCTGAAGCGGATGAGGCGGTCGAGCCGCTCGACCCCCTCGGCGTTCAGGCTGTCTCTGTAGAGCATCCACGTCAGGATGCCCATCTGCATCGAGAACTCGACGGCATTGCGGTCCACCGGCCGCTCGGCCTCCCAGTACCACTTGAAGTTGCCATAGGTGCGGGACGTCTCGTCGCGGTCCTGCATCTGCTCGGCCAGGTCGAGGGCCTTGGCGACGCGCTCCTGGCCGTAGCCGACGGACGCGGCCTCGAGCGCGAAGCCGAACAGCTCCCGCACCCCCATCCGCGGCCGCCTCTGCGCGATCCGCTCCCACTGGCGCTCCAGGCTTCTCCTCGTCGCCTCAACGTCCTTGACGACCAGCGGCTTCGCGCAGCCGACGGCAACGAGGCAGAGGACAGCGACAGACAGGCGTCGCACCATGGTGGGCCTCCGTAGCGGAGTTCTTCTCATTGTGGGCGGCGTGTCCATCGCCTACAGATCGCTCGCCTGGCTGGTCCGTCCGCGGACCGTGAGGCGGTGGATGGCCTTGCCCGCTTTGTCGAAGCGGATGGCTTCGAGGTCGGCGTCCGCCGACAGGCTCTTGCCGGCCAGGACACCCGAATCGGCGGCGCGGAGCAGCACAATGACCCGTCCATCCGCGAGCTCAGCGTGGATCTCATAGCCCTTGTCGAGCTTGCGGAGCTGCGCCTTCGCGGGCGGTTCCTGGCCGACGCGGTAGGGGCGGATGAGGGTGACGAACTCGGCGCGCTCGGACGGCCTGGGCGTCTGGGCCGTGAGGTGCCACTCGACGAGCTTGATGCGGGGCCGCGGCGGCGGGTCGAACTTGTCGGTGAGCGTGAGCTTCAGGCCCTCGGGCGCGAGGAGGGCGACGCGACAGGCCGCCTGCTTGCTGACCACGCGGATGTCGTCCTGGCCATCAACCTTCATCTCGGTGGGCGCGGGGTGCCGCCACTCGAAGGTCGAGGGCTTTGGGGCCTCGAGCCTGTCGAAGATGACGATGAGCCCGCCGTCGCCCGATGGGCTATGGCGGGCCGCTGACGCGGGCTTGACGAAGAGCAGGTGGCGGGTGAAGCGCTTCATGGCGCGGCCGTAGGCGCCGCCGGCCTCGCCCGCCACGTAGTCCATCCGCGGCGAGGTGTGGAAGGCGAGGATCTCGCCGAGGGCATAGGGGCTTCGCTTGCGCTGCGTCTCGCCGTTCACGGTGATGGAGTTGACGCTCTTGGTGTGCCACATCCAGCTCTTGTGGTGGGTGCTGCCGTAGCTGTCGCGGCGGCCGGTGCGGATGAGCAGCCGCTCGCCGAAGGCGTAGAGCAGGAAGGCGTTGTTGGCTTCGTAGCCGTGGCTCTGGGTGCCGAAGGGGCTGCTCTTGAAGACCACGTGGACGTTGTCCCTGGCGTCGAGCAGCGTCGTGTTGAGCATGGCCTGTCCCGTGCCCCGGAAGCAGCGGCTGGTGGGCAGATCGGTGGGCGGCTTGGCCTCGACCTTGGGGAGGGCGCCGCGGACGAAGCCGACATACCCGCTCTCGGGGCGCGGCCCGCCGTGGGCCTCGACGTACCACTGCCAATAGGGGTTGCTGGCCTGGACGGCGACGTTGCTCATCAGCGCGACGTTGTGGCTGGAGCGGCGATGCGCCGTGAGGTCGCCAAAACCGCCGCCGACGGTGCCCGGCGGCATGAGGTACATGGGATAGTAGCCGATCTTCGAGAAGTAGGGCTTACGGTAGGCGTCAATGCGCGTGGCCGCCCGCATGACGTCGGCCCACCAGGTGAAGCGCCCGACGTAGCTCGCCCAATAGCTCGAGCCCTCGTGCCAGCCGCCGTCATCGTCGCACCACACGGGATAGACGTTGAAGAAGACGTTGTGCGCGAACCAGACCCAGTCGGCTGCCTCGGGGATCTCGCCCAGGAACGCGATGCCCACCTCGCCGAGGAAATGCCATGCGCGGTTCGAGTGGCTGGCGTACGGATACCACAGATGGCGGGGGCACAGGTGGCGGTACATCTCGAGGCCGCGGACCTGCATCACGTTGCGGCAGAGCGTGCGCTCCTCCTCGCTCAGCAGGTCGTGGGCGAAGGTGTATGCCCGGGCGAAGTAGTAGGCGTAGGGCATCCCCGCCTCGTCATTGTAGCGGTAGCCCGTGGCACCCCTGGGATCCCACTTCGCGCAGTCGAGGAGGATGCGCCGGGCGAGCTGGCCGTACTCCTCCTTGCCGCCGAGCAGGCGGGTGAAAGCGAGGGTGGCGGCGCCGTGCAGGGCGCGGATAGTGTACGTGCGGTTGCCCCACCAGACCTTCCGCCACGGGTCGCTGCCCCGCACCATGCCCTTCGGGTACTTCAGCGGCTCCTTCGTCGGCGGGGGTGCCTTGAGGAGCTTCTCGCAGGTGGCGACGAGCCTGTCGTACTCCGCCTTCAGCTCGCCATGCGCCAGCTTCCGCAGATGGTCGAGCTGCTCGGGACGGACGAAGAGGCGGGGATGCTGCCTGGGGATGCGGCTGAGCAGCTCTCCCCGGGACGGCATCGGGAAGGCGACGGCGTCGCTGGTGATGCTGAAGGCGCGGGTCTTGCTCCATGCCGAGCGCGTGCCGTCCTTGTCGAGGTATCGAACGCGCCAGAACAACGGGCCATTGCCGAAGGGCTTGGGGGGGCAGTGGCAGTTGTAGGCGAGGCCGTCGGCCTCCCAGACGACGTCCCTGAAATCCCGGTTGCGTGCGACCTGAATCTCGTAGCTTCGGGCGCGCGTTTGCGGCCGCCACACGAAGCCAGGCGGATTCACCGCGCTCGGCTTCCCCTCCGACGGCCGGAAGCCCCACTCGTGGGGCTTGCCCGGCGTGTCGTCGAACCGCGAGGTCTCGGCGGCGACAGCGACCGACACCGCCGCCAACAGGGTGAACGCAAGTTCTCGGGAGCCCATGATGCTATCCCCACGGTGTTCCGAAGCCCTGGAAGGGCGCTATAGGACAGCCCAGGGCAACGCCCTGGGAATCGTGCCGGAACACGGGCCAGCCCTGTAGGGGCGGCATACACTTGGCCTGCGGCGCCATTCCGCCCCTACAGGGCTGGGCCTCGCGCCTCCCAGGAACCCAGGGCGTTGCCCTGGGCTACCCCATTCCCGCCCCGTTGGGGCTCAGGGCGATGAGGTCTCGAGCCAGACGGGGCCGGCGATGCCGTAGGGCACAAGGCGGTAGTCGTCGGTCCAGTCGCCGAAGAAATGCCAGGGGCCTGTGATCCGCGGCTGCTCGGCGGCGTTGTGGAGCGGGCCGAGCAGGTTGCGCAGGCTGGGGTAGACCTCGACGACGATCTGGTTGTCACCGGCCTCCAGCAGGTCCGCAACGTCGATCTGGAGCGGCTGCTGGAACACGAGACCTGCGTCCACGCCGTTGACCTCGACGCGGGTCACGATGGCGTCGAGCCGCTCGAAGCAGAGGCGGGCGGCCTTCGGCACGCGGTCGAGCGCGACGGTCTGCTCGCAGGCCATGGCGTCGGCGTAGAAGGGGTAGCCTTGCCTCGTCCAGTCGCCGGTGCGGAGCGTCCGCTTCTCATCGACGAGAGCGAGGGCCTTGTCGAGGGCGAAGTCGCCGATGAGGAACGAGGCCTCGAGCTCGACGTCCTGGCGGAAGTCGATGGCCAGCTCGACGCGATTCGCGCCCTTCTTGACGGCGTGGCCGATTTCGGCGGTGCGGAAGGAGCGGTCGCGCCACCAGCCGTCGAAGGCCACTGCCTTGCCGTTGACCCGCGCCTCGAAGCGGTCGCCGCACTCGACCACCAGCCTCAGGCCCGCCGCGTCGGACAGCTTGGAGACGAACTCGTAGCGCAGCCCGACTCTCGCCTCCGGCCCCATGTCACGCATCCGCTGGTATGCCTTCCAGAACTGCGTGCCGCGATTGCCGGGGTCGTAGTCGATGCCGAAGCGCTCGCATGCCCGTTGCTGCACCTCGTGGACGGGTCGCCGCTTACCCCAGCGGCCCTTGCCGAAGCGATGCTGGGGGAAGTCGAGGACCAAGGCGTTCGGCCCGAGGCGGCGGTGGGTCCACGAGCGCTTGAGTTCGATGCGTCGGGTCGCCTTCTTCGGCGCGGCCGGCCGCGGCGTCGCGCCCTTGGTCGTCTTGCCGACGGTGACGAGATAGGAGGCGTTGGGGGGGAACTGGAGCTCGAAGGACCGTCTCCTGCCCCGCTTGCGGGAGCGGAGTGGATGCACCTGGCCGGTGAGGGCATCCCATAGCTCGACCTCGCCCGCGTCCGGGACGGTGACGGTGGCGCGATAGGTCCTCTCCCTGTCCATCGAGGCGAGGAAGTAGAGGTCGCGGCCTCGCAGGATGCGGCGGTGGGCGTAGATAGCGGGGATGTTGCGCCCGCGTGCGTCCGCGATGCTGACTGCGGGCGGGCTGACCTTGGCGAGACACTTGCCCAGCGCCGCGCGGGTTGGGCGGCAGTGGACGATGCTCTCCTGCTCGAAGAAGCGCTCGACGATCCTGCTGCGACCGCCGTCGAGATACGTAGGCGTCTCGCCCGTGGTGACGATCGTGCCGCCTGCCTCCAGGAAGCGGCTCAGGAGGCCGAGGGTGCTGCCGCGCATGGAGATCATCCTGGGCAGGATGACGGTGCGATAGCTCTGCTTGCCCAGGCGCAGCTCGCCGTCGCGGATCCTGGCGTGTGTGGCCATGAGGCGCTCGCTGCCGAGATCGTAGTCGCACTTCACCTCCGTGAGCGCCTGCGTCAGCTCCCACAGGGCATCGAGAGCAGCCTTGCGGCGCGGAGCGGCCCACTCGGGGTCGAGCCGGTCGTGCTCGATCCACGAGCCCTCGCAGGGATGGAGCACGAGCGTGTCGGCGCAGAACCGGCCCTGGCTCAGCGCGTAGCCCATCCGCCCGACGTAGTCGCCGAGGGTGCGGTACTGATGCCACCACGGCTGGTGGTCGATGAACGACGGCGGGTAGTCGCGCTTGCGGCAGCCCCGGAGGCTGTAGAGCGACAGGTGCTGGCAGAGCAGGTTGACGCCAAGCACCAGATGCCAGTCCCAGTACCACTTCTGATCGGCGAAGCCGAAGTCCCACCCCGCGCCGCCGTACGCCTCGCTGAGCACCTGGGGCCGGCCCATCTGGTGGGCGACGCTGGCCGCCTCCTTGCACATGGCGACGTAGCCGAACTGTGTCTGCGGCTTCTCGGGCCGCGCGCAGCCGAGGCAGTCGATGCCGGGAAGCTGCATGGTTGCGAGGGGCGCGAGGAAGTCGCCCTGGTGCTCGGGGCTGGGGTAGGTGTGCTCCCAGAAGTGGCCGGTCAGGGCGAGGCCGTGGGCGTCGCACCAGTCGCCGACCGGGCGGCAGAAGCTCTCGAGGAACAGATCGGTGACCACATCCCAGTAGTCGTAGCGCGCCTTGGCCCAGTCCTTGCCAATGCGGTAGAGGAGGGCGGGGAGGTGGTCGCGGATGTCGTAGCCCTTTCGGGAGCGGAACTCGGCGGGGAAGCTCTCGGTCCAGGGCATGGGCCCTTCGAGGCGGGGCTCGTCGGTGAAGATGCCCGGGATCGTGTCGCCGAAGTCGTCGGCGAGGGCCTCGGCGTAGGCGTCGTGGGTGATGCGGAGGAAGGCGTCGGCCGCGTCGCGGTTGAGGGTGTCGATATAGGTCGCGTCGTTGTACCAGCCGGAGTTGGGCGGGATGGCCCAGTAGCAGTGGAGGAAGTGCTCGCCGGGCGCGGGCGGCAGGCCGTCGTCGCGGGCCGCCGAGACAGGTCGCCCGCGATCGTCGAGCCGGCAGCGGTAGACGGCGACGGTGCCGTCGCGCATCGTCGGCCGCTCGGACGCGATCTCGTGCTTGAGCGTCTTGCAGCGATAGGCGGCGCCGAGGGAGGGTACCATGCCGCCGGCGAAGCCGCTCGGATAGCTGTCCTCGTCGTAAAGCCACGCCTTCATCCCGCGCTCGCGTGCTGCGGCGACGACGGTCCTGACCCGCTGCATCCACTCGCGGGACAGGTAGGGCGTGAGCAGGCCGACCCGCGAGTGCATGAAGAAGCCGCCGATGCCGACGGTGTGGAACATCCGCACCTGGCGCACCAGCTCCTCGTCCGTGAGCCGGTCGTTCCACGACCAGAAGGGCGCGCTGCGGTACTGCGAGGGCGGATTGCGAAAGAGGCTCAGCTTCATGGGCGGACTCCTTCCGAGGGGGCCGCCATTCTAGTGGGGGGCCGTGGGGGCGTCAAATGGGTGGTTTCAGGTTCCGGGTTGCAGGTTCCAGG
>CAZDNN010000020.1:0-23892 GCA_964506385.1 uncultured Planctomycetota bacterium | reverse complement strand
GCCTGCGCCGCGGGTTCTGGCTGGACGGGAGGGGCACCGAACGCTAAACGCGTACCAAGCTCCCGCTTGGGAACCCGGGATCTCCGAAGCTCCTGCTTCGGGATAGCCGCGAGGCGGGAGCCTCGCAGATCGTGCGTTCCCAAGCCGGAGCTTGGGAACGAGGGAACAGAATCCGAGGACGAGGACGACGACGAGGGCGATTGAAGACATAAGGCGGTCTACCGCTATCAGGGGCCATACTCGCGCGGCAGGGCGCTCCGTGGAGCGGGGTCGGCCGGAGAGCGAAGCCGGGCGGCGTCCGCCCGTGCGCCTCTCGCGGGTCACTTGGCCTGGATGGAGAGGCGGTGGCGTCGGATGCGGGAGTCGTGGCGCGTGGTGATCTTGAATGCGCCGCGGGCGCCCGGAGCGAGGACGCCAGGGGTGACGTAGGCGGACTGAGTCTTGACGGTATTGCCCTGTTCGTCGGTGAATGTGGCCTGGACGGCGATGAAGGTGAGTGGGCGGTCGGTGAGGTTGCGCACGCGGCCCGTGATCGTGATGAACGTGCCGTCGCGGGAAAGCTCTTCGTCCAGGATCTCGGCGAGCGGGCCTTCCGGCTTCCTGGGGGCGCCACCTTCAGCCGTCTTGCCGGGCTCGGTATCAGCGTGTGCCTTCTTGCTCAGGGATACCAGGCTGGCCTGGACGCCGGTGAGTGTGGACTCGATGGACCGCAGGCGGAGATCGAGGGCACGGATGCTGGCGCGGATGTCGCGCACGGTGGCCTCAATGTCGCCAAGCCGCCGTGTCGTGATGCGGTCCTTCCGCCGCAGATCGGGCAGATCCTTGATCTTCCGCTTGATGTCGCCGAATTCCTTCTCGAGATCCCACCCGCTGTAGTGGGGCTCAGCGCCGACCCCCTGGGCGGCCGGTGCCAGCCAAGGCAGGAAGAGAACAAGCAGGACAAGCACCAGCCACCGCGCCTCATGACGCATCGTGCGGCCTCCTCGGGGTCAGAGGGCAGCCTGGTCGTCGTCGAGGGCCGGGCGGCCCGCGGGGCCAGGGGCCTCAGCAGGGCCTCCGCTGTACCGGCGACACCAGTCTGTGGGGATCCTCACACGGGCGAACCGTCCCTTGGTGAGTCGGTACGTCTTGAACCAGGGGCGGCCATTCCTCTTGACGATCTGGTCGATAGCGGCCAGCCTGGGGACGGCCTCGGCGCGCAGGAAGGCGATCCGTGCCGCGTCGTCGTCGTGGTCGAAGTACTCCTTCCAGATGGCTCTGCCGCCGAGGATGCCGCTGGCGCCGTGCTCGCAGGCCATGGCCACCTGCTTCTCGTAATCGGGGAAATCGACCCCTGCGCTCAGGAGCACCCAGGGCCGGCGGCTCGCCTCATCGAGCGCGTCGAGGTTGCGCGCAAGCTGGTCGTCGCTGTCGTGGCCGAGGGTGCCGGGGAACTCGGCCTTGTAGACGTCGCACAGCCCGCTGAGGTGTCGCGCCGTCTCGATCACGGTGCGGGGCTTGCGCGCCAGGTAGGACGGCGAGGCCTTCTCCTCGCCGGCGAAGGGGTAGCTCAGGGCCTCGAGGAGAAACACGATGTCGTATCGGTCGCACTGCTCGGCCACCTGCTCGACGAGGCGGCGCTGGTGCGGGGCGCTCTCCACGTGGTCGGGCTCGTAGTAGACGAGGAGCTTGACGGCGTCGGCGCCCATGCGCTTGATCTTGGCGACGCTCCAGCCCGGCTCGATGACCGTGAGCCGGCCGCTGCCATCCGGGCTCACGTCGGGGTCGCCCCGCTCGAGCCGCACGATCAGGCCGGCACGGGGCGGCAGCCTGAAGGCGCAGACGGCTTGCCACGCCCCGTAGAGCGGGTCGAGGAGCACGGCGGATGCCTTGCCGCCCAGGTAGCGTGTCAGGGTGAGCTTGGCGGTGACGATCTCGCCATCGGTCGGCTCCCGCTCCTCTCCGACGCGGGCCAGCGCGGCGCGTGCCATGCGGCGGATCGGCGTGTTCTGGTCCAGTGCCAGCATCGTGAGGGTGCCGTTGGGGTTGGCGATCCGCTGCATCCCCAGCAGCTTCCCTGGCGTCATCGAGGCGATCTCGAGTGCGTTCCGTCGCGCCATTGCATGGCCCCCGTATTGAGACGGCGGCATCCTTCCCGTCCACCCCACGAATATATCGCGACATCGGGCCGGAAGCAAGGCGGCCCACATGCGCCGTGCCCCTGACGAGCATCGTTGATGCGGGCGTCGGGCTCTGCTCCCGCCCTCTGCTATGGCACCCCAGCCCACCACGTCGTGCGCCAGGCCGAGCGCCTGCATGGGGCGCCGTGGCGCTGGGAAAGAATTGCAGAGTTGACCAACTCTGCAATTCTTTCCCAGCGCACGCGGCCCTCCCAGCACCTGCCGCGGGCTTCCTAACGTATTGCTGGCTATATGGTTAGCTTCCCACCTCCTGCGCGCGCTGCGTACGCCCGAGCCGGGTGCAGAGGGTCCGCGGCGACCCCGAGAGCCACCAGCACGGCAACATCCAACGGACAGCGCGGCGCCGGTGCCACAGGCGATGGCTGCGGGACCCGTGGGAGCCTCCACGCCGCATGCTCCCCGCTCTCACAACGCCACGCGCAGTCCGTGCGCTGCCCGAGTCGTCCACCGGTGTTGCCCTCCCCTGCAAGACTGGGCGGGGAGCGCAGAGCACAAGGCCTAAGTGCAATCCTGCCAACGGTTTCTGCTCCTCAGGCCTTGACTCCGCACGGGAGTGGAGGTACTCTTCCTGTAGCCGCACGCCCGATCCATGCCTTCGGATCAGGAGGAGAGCGTGCGCCCCAAACGCGCCCCGCGCGATGCACCGGCCGAGCGCACCGCCGCACAGGGCGCTGCCGCAGCGCCGCCCCCGGCAGCCGCGGAGCTCCCGGCTCTGCGCATTCCCCGAGCCCTGCGGCTGCGGCTGACCGTCGCGATCCCCCTGGTGGTGACCGGCCTGGTGGTGCTGAGCGGCTACCTCGCGCTGTGGGTGGCGCACCCGCTCTTCTTCGCATGGACTCAGACCCCGTCCGCGTCGGAGCTCGAGCTTCGGGTGACGTGGGCCGTCGCGGCGGTGCTGGGATTCGGGTTCCTGTCGCTCGTGGTGGCGGTGGCGCTGGCTGGGTCGATCGCGCGGCCCCTGCGGAGGCTGACGTCGCAGCTCGATTCGCTGCGACCGCCCAGAGCCAAGACGCCGAAACCCCCGGCCGGGGATACGGAGCTCGCGGCGCTGGGCACCGCTCTGGCAGGCGTGGCAAGCTCGGTGGCCGATCTTGTCTTCGACAGCTATACCCTGCATAGCATCGAGAGCGGCGTCATGACCCTGGATCAGGCGTGCGTGGTGACCAGCGTGAACCCCGTGGCCGCCGAGATCCTCGGCATCGCCGCGGGTGAGGCCGTGGGACGCCGCCTGGTCGATCTGCTGCCTGCCGGCCGGAGCAACGAGGCCTTCCTCGGCACGGTGCGCCGCGCGCTTGACGGCGGCCGGTACGCCTCGTCGGCCGAGGCGGTGGTGTGCACCCCCGGCGGCCGCGCCGTGCAGGTCGGCTACACCCTCTCGCCCCTTCGCGACGAGAGGGCCCAGGCGCTCGGCCTCGTGCTGACCTTCAAGGATCTGGCGGAGCGCAAGGTCGCCGAACAGCTCATGCAGCGTACGGAGAACCTCGCGACCCTCGGCTGCATCGCCGCCGGCCTCGTCCACCAGGTCCGCACCCCTCTCGGCGCCATCCGCGGCTACGCCGAAATGGTCAAGGACGATCTGCCGCCCGACGCCGAGTCCCAGCAGTACACCGCCCAGATCATTGCGGCGGTGGACCGCCTGGACCACCTGGTCCGCGATCTGCGGACCATCTCCAGCCCTGAGCCCCGGGCCGTCGAACCCCAGGACCTCGGGCGGCTGGCACACGCTGCCCTCGCGCTGTGCCGGGGCGATGCCTCGGCGCGCGAGGTCGAGGTCCGCGAGGACTACGCCGACGACCTGCCGCCGGTGCCCGTTGACGGCGAGGCCGTGACCCAAGCCCTGCTCAACCTGCTGCGCAACGCCTTCGAGGCCGTGGAGCCTGGCGGCCACGTCGCCGTCCGCGCCTGGCAGCACGACGGCACCGTCGCCCTCGCCGTCCACAACACCGGGTCCTACATCCCGCCCGACCAGCAGGAGAAGCTCTTCGAGCCGTTCTATACCACCAAGCGTCAGGGCACCGGCCTCGGCTTGCTGATCGCCCATCAGCTCATCCGCGCCCACGGCGGGCGCATCGCTCTCGCCAGCACCCCAGACGACGGCACGACCTTCACCGTCGAGCTCCCGCTCGCCAGGTCCCACACCGCACCGGAAGGCTGATCGCCATGGCTGACCGCATTCTCATCGTGGACGACGAGGATCTGATGCAGGATCTCCTGCGCCAGATGCTCGCGAAGGCAGGCTTCGAGACGGAGGTCGCCGGCGACGCAGAGGCAGCGCTCGAACTGCTGCGTCGCGAGCGCTTCGACGTCGTCCTCCTCGATGTCCGGCTGCCCGGCATCAGTGGCCTGGAGGCCCTCCCGAGGATCCTCGACCGCGACGCGCAGATGCCGGTCATCCTGATCACGGCACAGGGCTCCAGGGAGATGGCCCTGCGGGCCATCGAGGCCGGCGCCTACGACTTCTTCGAGAAACCGTTCCGCAAGGACGAGCTGCTGATCGTCGTGCGCCGAGCCCTGGAGCGGCGGGCGTTGGTCCGCGAGCGGGACGCGCTGGCCGAGCGGGTGGACGAGCGCTGCTCGTTCGACAACATCGTGGGCGAGAGCGCGCCGATGCGGGCCGTGTTCGACCGCGTGGCGAAGGTCGTCGGCTCCAGCGCCACCGTGCTGATCTGCGGCGAGAGCGGCACGGGCAAAGAACTGATCGCCGAGGCCATCCACCACAACAGCCCGCGGCGCGACCGCCCCTTCGTCAAGCTCAACTGCGTGGCCATCCCCGACGGCCTGCTCGAGAGCGAACTCTTCGGCCACGAGCGCGGCGCCTTCACGGGCGCTGTCGAGCAGCGCAAGGGCAAGTTCGAGCTTGCCCACACCGGCACGATCTTCCTCGACGAGATCGGCGACATGGCTCCCAGCACCCAGGCCAAGATGCTGCGGGTGCTCCAGGAGCGCCAGTTCGAGCGCGTCGGCGGCAGCGAGACGGTGCCCGTGGACGTGCGGGTCATCGCCGCCACCCACCACGACCTCTCCCGCGCCGTCCAGGACGGCAGCTTCCGCGAGGACCTCTACTACCGCCTCAACGAGTTCGCCATCCGCCTGCCCGCCCTCGCCGAGCGACGGGAGGACATCCCACTGCTGGTCAGCCACTTCGTCGCGCGGTTCGCCCGCACCGAGGGCAAGCGGATCCGCGGCTTCACCGACGAGGCCCTGCGCGTTCTCATGAGCTACCACTGGCCCGGCAACGTGCGGGAGCTCCAGGCGGTGGTCCGCAGTGCCATCCTGCTGGCCGAGGACGAGATCATGGGCGTCGCGTGCCTGCCCACCGAGCTCACCACCTACATCCCCCAGGTGCCTGACGACGTGGCCATCGAGCCAGGCGAGACGATCGACGACGCCATCGACCGCGTCGAGCAGCAGCTCATCTGCGACGCCCTCGAGCGGGCCGGCGGCGTCCAGGCCCAGGCCGCGCGCCTCCTCGGCTGCACCGACCGCAGCCTTTGGCACCGCGTCAAGAAGCACGGCATCGACATCGACAGCTTCAAGCCTCTCCCCGCCAGAGCACCCGCCCCCTCCAGCAGCGGCCAGCCCGTCGGCGTCGCCGACTAGTGACCAAGCCTGGGCTCCACCGACGCGGGGCAATCTACCGTTGCAGTGCTGCTCTTCCCCGGAATCCACCGCGGCGGGCTCCGCCCGAAGCCGCTGCCTTGCCTCCCGCCCGAGAGCCTTGTTGCTCTTGACGGGGAGCGACTGCCCTGCGGGCCGCGTCGGGGAATCCCCCAGTCGGCGGAGGCACGTGGGGGGCAGCCCTCCGCCGCTTCGGCGGGGGAAGGGAGGGGGGCTGCGGGGCCCCCGCGTGACGACGCCGACGCACAGCGGCCCGCCCGATACACGCTGCCCTGAGCTTTTTCGACCCTCGGCCTTGACACCGGCTGTGCCGCGGGGTAGGATGGGCACGCTCGGAACCCCGCCGAGGCCAGCTTCCCCGTCCAAACCCCACGCGGTAGAGGAGCGTGAACGTCATGTGGAAGCCGCTGCGCGCCGTCCTGGTCGCCGCCCTGTGCGTGTCGATGACCTCCTGCGGCTGGCTGGGCTGCAAGAAGAAAAAGAAGGACTACGCGAAGCCGCTGCCCCCCGGCGAGATGGCGCTCGTCAAGCTCACCGACCCGAAGGACTACCCGGACTTCGGCTCAGGCTTCCGCAACCGCGCGGGCCTCGTCGAGGCGATCGACCACAGCCTCGACTACTACCGCAAGCCGTCGTCGGAGACCTTCTTCCCCTACCTCGACATCAGCCACGACCGCGCGGTCCAGACCCTCGAGATGTTCAAGCGCGTGCTGACCGAGGCCAAGGACCCCAGCGATCTGAACCGCATCATCGCCGAGCGGTTCGACGTCTACATGTCCAGGGGCTGCGACGAGCAGGGCACGGTGCTGTTTACCGGCTACTGCACCCCCATCTTCAAGGGCAGCAGGACCCGCACCGCCGAGTTCCGCCACCCGCTCTACAGGATGCCGCCTGACCTGGTGAAAAAGCCTGACGGCACGCCGGTGGGCCGTCGCACGCCGGGCGGCGAGATCCAGCCGTACTACACTCGGCGCGAGATCGAGACGCAGCAGCTCCTCGCAGGCAAGGGCCTCGAGCTCGTGTGGCTGAGGGACGCGCTGGAGGCCTATATCGCCCACGTGCAAGGCTCGGCCATCATCGAGCTGCCCGACGGCAAGGAGATGCGGATCGGCTACGAGGCGAAGACTGACCGGCCCTATACCTCGATGGGCATGGCCATGGTCGCCGACGGCAGGTTCTCCGCCGCCGAGCTCTCGCTCCAGAAGATCCTCGAGTACTTCGACAAGCACCCCCACGAGCTGAAGACGTACATGTATAAGAACGACTGCTATGTCTTCTTCACCGAGAGCGAGGGCGGCCCCTTCGGTTCCATCAACACCCCCGTCACGCCCTTCCGCACCATCGCGACCGACAAGGCCGTGTTCCCCCGCGGCCTGCTCGCCTACGTGGTGACCAAGGCGCCGGTGATGAAGACCCGCAAGGAGGTGACCTTCGAGCCCTTCTACAGCTTCGCCCTCGACCAGGACACCGGCGGCGCCATCCGCTCGGCCGGCCGCTGCGACATTTACATGGGCATCGGCCCCGACGCCTTGCTCCTCGCCGGCCGCCAGAATGCTGAGGGCAAGCTCTACTACCTGGCGGTGAAGTAGGCGCAGGGTGAGAATCTCGTCCCGCCTGCCGGGTGGACCGTCGGCGGTTGCGCTTGATGTCGAAGCCATCGCCGTCCACGTGCCGCAGGTTGATGCCCGCGTCAATGGGGGCGTTCTCCGCGGCCTGCCGCCCCTGTGCGCCGTCAGAAGCCGCCGACCGTGGCGGTCACGGTCTTGGTGAAGCCCGAGGCGGTCTGTCCCGTAGATGTGATGACGATGGTGCCGCCGTCCCCGTCGGTAACGGTTACGGTGTAGGAGTGGCCCAGGTCGGCGGGGAAGGTCTTGTCGGTGAAGCCGGTCCGCCAGCTACTATCCTGGAGCAGCTCGTTCATGGCGTCGTGGACTCCGGCCTCCGCGACGTAGAGGGCGGTCAGGCCGTCGATGTGGTTGTGGACGCAGCGGATCTGGTCGGTGTGGGTGTCGAGCAGCATGGCGACGAGGGGCAGCGTGAGGGCCATGAGGAAAAGGACGAGGAGGAGGATCGCGCCCCGTCGCCGGTCGCGTCCTGGGGTTACTGCTGGCGGGGTCGTGTGCATGATGGTCACCCTGCGCAACCTAGTGGTCGTGGCCCGTGACCCTGTGGGTCGTTCTGTCGATCGTGTATTTCTGGCCGTTGACGGGACACAGCGGTATGCCGTCGGGGAAGTAGTCGGGATCGGCCCCAATGTCTTCGAGTTTGTGCTTGGGCCAACGGCCTTTCTCGACGTACCAGCGCTCGACCTGCGTGTTGATGGTGGCGACGTTCTGGGCGCAGATGTTCTTCTTCGCCTCGTCTGCGCTGACGATGAAGCGCGGGGCCACGATCGCAGCGAGCGCGCCGAGGATCGCGACGACGATCAGAAGCTCGAGCAGCGTGAAAGCGCTGCTCCTGGCCGCTCTTGCGCTTACTCGCTCCATCCGCTCACACCTTTTCCGCCGCCCTGCGAGGCGTGGATCACGCGCCAGCCGACCGCGTCGGCCTTGATGTCCAGGTGCTTGTTCCTCCGCGTGGCGACCCTGATGCGGATCTCGAGGTTGTTGAGGTCGCTCCAGGTCCACCGATAGTCGCCGGTCACGTCTACGATCATGTCTCCCTGATTGCTTTGCCCGACGAAGCCCTTCAGGTAGCTCTTCTTCAGCTCGTGCTTGATGCCGGCCTCAGAGGACTCGTCCGATGGCGCGACGCGGAGCTCGACCTTGTCCTCGGCCTTACTGGCCACGTAGCCATTGATGCAGGCCTGGACGGCGAGGATCTCGCCGTCGCCCGCCTCGGCCGAGATGCCGTAGCTCTGCTTGTCGCAGTCGCCATCGTCTTTGCCGGTGGCGTAGGAGGCGTCGGGCGCGCCGAAGGCCTCGTCCGCCTCGAGCCACTCCTTGTCGTACCCGGGGCCACCCTCCTGGTCGGCCCAGAAGAACGTGCTGTCGGGCTCGTCGAAGACGGTGCGGACCGCGACGCTGTCGAGCGCGAACCGGCCGTTCCGCTCGTCCTTGATCTTGACCTCGAGCCGCCCGACGTCAGAGTGGGTCCACGACGAGCGGGTGTCGGTGATGTCGATCCACCACCAGCCCCACTCGTCGTCGTAGGGCTCGAAGATGTTCGTGTACTTCGTCTTGAGGAGCTTGGCTCCACCGCGCTTGATCTCGACTTCGACGCCCTCTCCGCTGATGTGGCGGAGGTAGAAGCCGACCTGGATGCGGTAGACGGTGCCGGTGTAGGCGGGGGCCTCGAAGTCGTCGAAGCGCGCGCCCCACTCGTCGCCGGTGTCGGTGTAGTCGCCGTCGGGCGCGCCGAAGACGCGGGAGTAGTCGGGCAGTCCAGCGTCGTGGCGGCGGTAGCTGGTGGTATACGACATGGCCATGCGGCATCCGCCGGTGGCGACCTGGCGGCGGAGGCGGGTGCGGGTGGCCAGGTCGAAGGTCCCGCTGGTGCCGGGGATGGCGACGGTGAGGGTAACCTGGACCGCTTCGATGCGTTCGGGCTCGTTCTCGGGGACCTCCCCTGCGGCGTCGAAGCCCTGAAAGGAGAGGGCCTGCACGCCGCTGGCCAGGAGGCTGTCGGCGCTGTCGATGCCGTAGTGGAGTTCGCTGCCCTGGAGGGCGAAGACGTGGTTGGCGTCGTCGAAGTCGGTGATGGTGATAGAGCCGGCGACGTCCTGTCGGGAGCTTATGTCTGCGATAGCTTTGGCGGCGCGGATGTAGCGGGCCATGCGGTCGAGTGCAACTCGGGCGTTCTGGAGCGCTTCGCGGCGTGCCTGGGCCACGTCGCTTGCCTGGCGCAGGCTGCGGAAGTGCATGGCGGCGCCCGCCATCAGGATCGCCGAGATGCTGACAACCAGGAGCACCTCGATCAGAGTGACGCCACGGCAGTGCGGGCTCTTCATGGCCTCACGGGCTCCACTGGCGGTTGGCTACGACCGTGTCGAAGCGCACCTGTGGCTCGTCGGGATCGAGGGTCGTATCGGCGTCGGCATCCAGCCACGCCTGCGAGCGGACGAAGGCGTAGCGGCCGGCGCCGCTGACGGGGATCGTGACGAGGAGGTGGAAACGCCAGTCGGCGTGTCCCTCGGATGCGAGGTCGCCGCTGTCGTCGCGTTCGGCGAAGTCGGCGCCGAGCTCGAGGACGGCGGCTTCGAGCTTCTCCTGGGCGACGAGGCTGAGGAGGTAGTAGTTCTCGAGATTGCGCTGGCTGGAGAGCAGGGTCGGCAGCATGCGGGCCGCGGGCACGATGCAGAGGGTCAGGATGGCCATGGCGAGCATCACCTCGAGGTACGAGATGCCGCTGCGTGGCCGCCGGGTACGTGCTGTGCGGCGCATCAGGATGTCTCCCGATCGCTGGGTCAGTCCGCCTGCTTGTCGATCGCCACGGCGCCCGTCGCCAGAGTGACGGCGATGGTGTAGCGCCAGCCGGGGCACGTGACGAGGTACGTGCACGCCGCGACCGCATCGCCGGTGGGCGTGAACTCGGCGCGGGTGGACGAGCCGGTGACTGCGACGGTGTCGGGCAGGGGCCGGGCCGGCTCGATCTGGACGTCCCCGCCGCCCTCGACGCGGTAAAGGGCGTAGCTCGTGTAGCTTGCCCCGCCGTCGGTGAAGAGGACATAGTGGTTCTTGCGCGTGGTGATGGCCTGGCTGTGGGCCATGCGGAGGTCGGCGACGAGGGTGCGCGCGACGCGCTCGCCCTCAGCCATAGAGACGCTCGAGCGCGACAGGCGGATGGCACAGACACCGAGCGCGATGGCCATGATGGCCAGGGTCATGACGAGCTCGACGAGGGTGAAGCCGCCCCGCCGCGCGCGGCTGGACATTGTGGGTTGCGGGTTGTGGCCGGAAGGTAACATGTCTGGCCCCGTGTTCTCTCCGCGCCTGGCCGCGGGCGAAGGCAGCGCTGTGATTCGCGTGGTTCTCAGCTCTCGGGGTTCTCCTCGTCGCGCTCGGCGGCGGTGGTGTGCTGCTGCTTGCGCTTGGCGTCGCGCGCGAAGTCCGCATCCTTGACGATGCGCGGGGTGATGAATATGAGGAGATGGCGGCGCTGGTCGGTGCGCGCCTCGCGGTTGCGGAAAAACCGCCCGATGAGCGGAATGCGGCAGAACCACGGCACCCGCCTGTTGGACTCGAAGGTGTCGTCGCGGATGAGACCGGCGATGACCAGGGTGTCGCCGTCCTTGATTCTCACCTGGGTCGTGGTCTCCTGAGCGACGATGACGGGCAAGTCGGCATTGGCGAACGTGGTGGTGCCCGACTGGCGGCTCACCTCGGGGTGGACGGTCATGATGATGTGGCCGTCGTGGACCCTGGGTGTGACCTCGAGGATAGTGCCGAACTCCTGGTACTCGAACCCCGAGATCATGAGCACCCCCGTCTCGGTGCTCACCTGGTAGGTGGCGATGGGGAACTTGGTGACCATGTTGATCTTGGCCTTCTGGTTCTCCAGCGTCGTGATCTGCGGGCGGGCCACCGTCCGTGTGGACGAGTCCTGCTCGAGGAAGTTGAGCACCGCGGTCAGGCCCGAGCAGGTCATGAAGCCGTACTCGTAGTCCGTGGCGTTGCCCTTGGCGTCCGCCTCGCCCTCACCAAAGGGGAAGGTGTGGGGCATCTTGGGGCATGTGGCCGTGAGGCTGAAGTAGTCGCTCCACTGCACCCCCTTGTTCTTGCTGTCCGTCAGGTTGGTCTCGACCATGATGGTGGAGATGGTGACTTGGGCGGGGGCGATCTCGACCTGCTCGACGATCTTCCGGGCCGTCTCGACGTCCCGCGCCGTCCCCGTGACGACCACGAGGTTGTGAGCGGCGACCACAGCGATCTTCGCCTCCGCGATGCTCATCTTGAGCACCTCGCCGATCTCCTTGGCGTCCGCGATCCGCAGGCGGAAGGCCTCGGTGTGGACCTCGGGCGGCAGCGGCTCGGCAAACAACAGGCCGCCCACGGGCCGCAGCTCGAACCCCGCCTGGGTCGCGAGCGCCGCCAGCGCGTCCTGCGCCTGGACGCCCTGGAGGTCGATCGAGATCGTGGCCTGGAGCTTCGCTGAGGGCACGACGTTGACGTCCGAGACGGCGGCCAGCCGCGCGAGCACGTCGCGCACGTCGGCGCCCTGAGCGTGGACGTTCAGCCGCCCGTCCGCCAGGCGCTCGATCGTCACGACGCCCGAGCCCGCGGCCTTGGGCGGCGCCGCCCCAGGCGCGACGGGGGCTCCGGGGGCCTCGGGCACGGCGTCGCCGCTGACGATGCGGACCACCCGCCCACGGCGCAGGACGCGGGCGCCCACGCTGTCGGCGAGCGCGTCGAGCGCGTCGTTGGCGCTCACGCCGCGCAGGCTCGCGGTGACCTTGCCCGTGACCTCCTTGGCGGTGACGAGGCTGAGCCCCGCAGCCGTGGCCACCCGGCGCAGAGCCTCGCCCGCGTCGGCGCCGCTGGCGTCCACGTCCACCGTCCCGTCGGGCCGCTTCACCACCGTCACCTGCTGCGCCTCCTTGGGCGCTGCGGCGTCGGGGCGCTTGGGCGTGATGATCAGGGTGTTGCCCTCGCGGCGCGCATCGAGGCCGTGGCTGGCCAGGACAATGGTGAGCGCGTCCTGCCAAGAGGTGTTCTGGAGCTTCGCCGTGACCTTGCCCTTGACCGCGGGGTCGAGCACGAAGTCCACCCCCGCGCCCCGGCAAATGGCGCGCAGGACCGTGGCCAGGTCGGTGTCGCGGAACTCCATGCTCACCGTGCCCTTGCCCCCGGCTGCCGGCGGCTCGCCGCCGGCGGCGAGCCGCGCCATCACGAGCACTCCCAGCAGAACTGCCAGCGCGGTGGCCCGTGCCCAGCGGCCGACCCACGCACCAGGACGTCCGGTGTCCCTGTGGCGCATCATCCTGATTCCTTTGCCGTAGCGGTCAGAGATGGAGCGGCAGGGTCCGTCTGCCGCCCGATGGGTTCGCGGCCCCTGCCGGCAGCGCGAGCGACCTCGGGTGACGCATCGGGAGCCTGGCCCTCGGGCCCGGCGCCCCGCCGGAGCATCTCGATGAAGACGGCGGTGAAGTGCGGGTCGAGGGTGCTGCCCGCATTCTCCTCGAGGATCGCGATGGCCTCCTCGGGGCTGAAGGCGCCGCGGTAGCTGCGCTCGGAGGTCAGGGCGTCGTACATGTCGGCGACCGCCACGATGCGCGCGCCGGCAGGGATCCTCTCGCCGCACAGGCCGTCGGGATAGCCCGAGCCGTCGAACCGCTCGTGGTGGCGGCGCACGACGGTCACCACGTCTTCGCAGCCGGGGATCGCGCTGAGGATGCGGGCACCGATGTTCGGGTGCTGGTGGATGAGGGCCCACTCGTCGTCGTCCAGCGACATCGGCTTGTTGATGATCTCGCCGCTGATCCCCAGCTTCCCAATATCGTGCAGCAGCGCGCCCAGGCGGAGTTGCTCGACACCGGCGTAGTCCCAGCCCAGCTCCCGCGCCAGCGCGCAGGCCAACTCGGCCACCCGCTGCGAGTGGCCAGCCGTATAGCCATCGTTCGCCTCGATGCCGTTCACCAGCGCCGTCACCGAGCCGGTCAGTAGCTCGCGGAGCGCGCGATTGCTCGTCATGAGACGGTCGGCGAACACCTGGGAGCGGCTGATCATCTCCTGGTAGCCCTCGAGGATCGCCCCAACCGTGTCGTCGGCGCCCACGGTAAGCTGCTCGACCTCCTGGCCGGCTTTGTGGTTGCTCACGTAGTGGCGGATCTCCTCGAGCGGCACCATGGCCACCCCGGTCAGCCTGTAGCTCAGGATGCCCAGCGCCAGGAGCGCAACAGCCGAGACGATCAGGATCATCGCCATCACGCCCTGGGCGCAGCGCACCTCCGCATCGTAGGGCACTGCCGCCGTCACCGTGCCGAGCTGGCGGCCGCCCAGGGTGACAGGCCGGTGCACGACCATGCGCGGCCGCCCGTCCACGGTCAGCACCTGCGGCTCGTCCGTCGAGGCTACGAAGGGCCGCAGCACGGCGCGGACGTCCCCCTCCGCCCCGCCGGTGAAGTCGCCGTCCGCAACGACGGCGGCCACCTGGAGCACGGCCGGGGCGCCCCCAGGGCCGCTCACCGCGCGATAGACCAGCGCATAGACGCGCCTGCCGTCCGGCACGAACACGGCGCTCGGCCGCCCGGCCAACGCATCGGCGAGCCGGCCCCGCTCGCGCGCGATCAGGCTCGCCGTCCCGATGCCCGCCTGCGCCAGCGACTCCTCGTGCCGACGCGCCGCTGCCCCCGCCAGCCGCTGCCCGTCCCCATCGTAGACGGCCCAGGAGCAGACCACCGTCCCCGTGTCCGCGCACTCACAGGCCGGCTCACCCTGGTGGCGGCTCAATCGCTCGGCCAGGCAGGCGGCTTCGCCGGCCAGCTCGATCAGGCGCTGGCGGGTCTGGCTCGCGAACATCTCGGCAAGGGAGAGGCAGCTCTCACGGGACCGCGCGCGCAGGACATGCAGGAACCGCAGGCCGAAGCCGGCCATGGCCGCCACGGCGATCACGCTGACGAGCAGGCACGCCGCGAGGACGCGCTGTCGGATCCCAAGGCGCGGCATTCGCATCAAGAAGGCTCCCATGCGCTCCCGGCTCAGCCCCCCGAGGTCGGCCGATCGTCGTAAAGCGACAGGACGCGGCGGTGGCGCCCCTCGCCGAGCACCACCTCATCGTTGCCGATGCTCAGCACCCGCAGCCCGCCAATCTCGTCGCCCTCGGTCACGAAGTGGACCCGCTGCCCCTCCCTGATGATGGCGGTCGGCACGCCGTTGTTCTCATACATCCCTGTGAGCGCCAGCGGCCCGAGGCGCGTGGCCACGGCCACGCTTGGCGCGGCCGTCCGCATGGGCGCGAACGGATGGCGCCTCGCGGGGCCGGGCGCCGAGGCCGGCTTCTGCGCGGCCGCGGGCGCGCTGGGCTGTGCCCGCGGCCCCGCATCGGGGCGCTTAGGGCGCGCCGCCGACTCGCCGCGGGCCTGCGGGCCCTCCTCGCCACAGGCCGGCAGCAGCAGGCTCGCGAGCCCTACGAGTATCGCCAGCACCCAGCGCAGTCGTCGCACCATCATGGTCGTGTCTCCCGGAGGCCGTCGGTCAGCCCTCCGTCACGGGCCGCAGGCCGTAGCCATCGAGGTCCAGCTCGCAGATCAGGGTCTCGCCATCGTCGCCAGCCGGACGGAGGACGAGGCGCGCGATCCTCACGTGCCAGGGGGCAGCGCGGAGCCGCATCAGCGCGCCGCTCACCTGGGCGTACTCGCCCTGGAGGACGACGTGGACCGGCCAGCGGACGAACTCGCAGCGGGCCTCCGCGCTGTCTTCCTCATCCTTGCCGGCGGCGCGCGGCAGGGTCCGCGGGGCGGCTGGGCGGGTGGACCGGACGGTGCAGCCGGCGGCGCGGGCCGCCGCGTTGATGGCTCGTGTCAGCTCGGCCACCTCGGCGCCCGTGAGCAGCCTGGCGTCGAGCTCGGCCACGGCAGCCTCCTGCGCGGCCACGCGGCGCTCGAGTTCGGCCTTGTTGCCGGCCCACGAGCGCTTCTGGGCGTAGGTCGCGCGGATGCGCGCCAGGTCGCGAATGCTGCGCTGGAGCCGCGCCGCCGCAGGCAACACGATAGCCGCGGCCGCGACGAGCGTCACCCCCAGGCCATATGCCCGGATGCGGTATCGCGAGGGGCTGCCCTGACCTGCTTCACCGGGCCAGTTCATCGCTTCTCCCCAATGCTGGCTGTCCCCTCGGCGGAGGCCAGGGTCGCCTCGAGCTGGAAGCGGGTCAGGATCAGGCCGCGATCGCGCTCGCTGCCCATCTCTCCCATCCGCACGGCCGTGACCTGAGGGCTGCCGCGGAGGAGATCGGTGAACGCGAAGACGGCCTGCTCGCTGCGGGCGACGCCCTCGATGGAGCAGACCCCCTCTCCGCCGAGCTCCACCCGCCCGAGCCACAGTTCATCCGTCAGGCGGCGGGGCAGCTCTGCGAGGAACTCGGCCCCCGCGCCGCGCGGCACGGCCGCGAGCAGTGCAGTCGCGTCAGCCAAGCGCTCCTTGAGCTCGCTCTCGCGACGCAGGAGGCGTGAGCACTCGAGCATCTCGGCGGTAGGGTGGTTCACCAGCTCGGCAAGGCGCGCCGCGCGGCGGCGGACCATGGCGTCCCACCCTACCAGGCCACTGGTGAGCAGGAGGGTGAGGACGGCGGGCACGATGAGCCACGGGGAGGCCAGCCACGGGTGCCGCTTCCTGGGCGCGGGCGGCAGCAGGTTCAGCTCGCCACGCTGGCCGAGGCCGTCGGGCTCGTGGAGCGCCGCAGCGACGGCGGGGGCCATGGCCGCGCGGACGGCGGGGTCATCCAGCCCGTCGCCCTCCAGGCGGCGCACGCCCGGGAAACGCGCGGGGTCGATCCACTCGCCGCTGAACCCCTGGCCCGCAGCGCGGGCGCGCACTGGCTCCAGGCGCGGGTCGCCGCACCAGAGCACCTGCTCGATAGGCTGGCGCCCGCAGGCGTGGCGGTAGTGGAAATCGACGAGCTGCTCGAAGCTGTGGCACAGGGCGTCGCCGTCGCTGGCCAGGGCCTCGATGTCGAGCGGCAGGTGCTGGCAGTAGATGAGGCCGTCGTCGCGGACCGCGGCGATCTCGCAGGCGCCGCAGTGGGCGTTGACCACGAGGGTGGGCGGCACGGCCTCGTCGCCCGAGCGGAGCACCCGCGCCAGGGCAGCGGTGGAGGGCTCGACCCGCAGGACCGTGAGCCCACAGCGGCGCGCCACGTCCGCATGGCCCTCGACCTGCGCGACGGGCGCCGCGGCGCTGAGAAGCCAGGTATCCCCGCCCTCGAGGGCGGTGCCGCGCTGGACGCAATGGCTGACGGTCGTGGGCTGGCTGCCGAAGATCAGGTAGCGGCGCATGCGGTCGGCGCAGGCTGCCTTCGCCGCGGCGACCTCGCCGCTGCGGAGCGCCTCGGCGCGGCAGACGGTCCGCCGGCCCGCACACACGAGAGCTGCGTAGCGGGGGCGAGCGCCGCACGCGGCAAGAAGCCTGCGCACCACCTCCACCACGGCGCCGGGGTCCACCACCTCGCCGTTGCGGACCGCGCCCGCAGGCAGCGCGCGGCTATGGCATCGGACCACGCCCTCGGCGGCGATGGCAAGGCGGACCGCCTCGTCGCCGATCTTCAGCCCCACCAGCTTGGGATCCGCTCGGCGGCTCACAGACCTTGTCCTCTGCTGGTCACGCGCAGGGAAGGCGCTGCTGACGAACAGGAGGTCGGGCCGGGGGGCCGGGGGCCACTCTGGCCCGTCCTTGTGCTCGCGAACTACGACCCGCCGCGAGCTCGTGCCCGGCTCCGCGTTCGCTTGGTCCGGGCACGAGCTTCACACGGCGAGGCCTGGTGTGAGGGCCGCCTAGTGGCTGTGGCCCGTCACACGGTGGGTGGTACTGTCGAGGGTGTAGGCCGACCCATCGACGGGGCAGGTCGGGATACCGTCCGGGAAGTAGTCGGCGTCGGCCGCGATGTCGCTGAGGTCCGCGGCGGGCCAGGCGCCCTTCTCGAAGTAGTAGCGCTCGACCTGCGTGTTGATGTTCGCCACGTTTTGAGCGCAGGTGTTCTTCTTCGCGGTCGCCGCGCTCACGGTGAACCGCGGGATGACGACCGCCGCCAGGATCCCGAGGATCACGACGACGATCAGCAGTTCGAGAAGCGTGAAGCCTTTGCGCTTCCTTGCCCACATCACTATACCTCTCCTTGTTTGCCCCGTGGGTCTGTAGTGTGGCCGGAGTTCGCCACGGCTCGGCCGCCGGCCACCCTCCACAGTCATCATCGTCACGACAGGTGTCCGATCACCTCCTTCCTCACTGCGAGACGTGCTTCATCAGGTCGAACATCGGGAGGTAGATGGCCAGCGCGATGGCGCCGACTACCACACCCAGCCCCACCGTCAGAAGCGGCTCGAGTAGGGTGGTGAGGGTCTTCACCCTCGCCTCGACCTCCTTGGCCAGGAATTCGGCGGCGCGCTCGGCCGACTCGGGCAGCGTGCCTGTCTGCTCGCCCACGCAGATCATCTGGACGGCCATGGGCGAGAAGAGGTCGGCGTGCCGCTCCATCAGGTCGGACATGCGGCCGCCGCGGCTCACGTGGTGCTGAATGTCCTCGACGGCCTGCCGCAGCGCCGAGTTGCTCGTGATCCGCGTCATGAGGCGCAGCGTCTCGACGATGCTCACGCCGCTGCCGATGAGGGTGGAGAAGGCGCTCAGGAATCGCGCGGCCATCGCCTTGCACCGCACCACACCCACCAGCGGGACACGCAGCATGAGCGTGTCCCACAGCAGGCGGAACCGCTCGGCGCGCCGAAGCGCCCGGAAGCCCGCCACGGCTGCCGCGATGCCCAACAGCAATGCCCACCAGCCGCCCAGCACCGTGCGGCTTGCAGCCAGGAGCAGTTGCGTGATCCACGGCAGATCGAGCTTCATCTTCGTGTACACCCCCTCGAACACCGGCACCACGTACACGAGGACGAAGCCCACCACCACAGCGGCAATGCTCAGCACGATGATGGGGTAGACCAGGGCGCCGACCACGGCGCGGCGCAGGGCCTGCTTGTTCTCCATGTCGTCGGCGAGCTGCCCGAGGGTCTTGGGCAGGGTGCCGCCGGCCTCGCCGGCCCGCACGACGTTGATGGTGAGGGAGTCGAACACGTCGGGCCGCTGGGCCATGGCCGACGAGAGCATGTTGCCGCCCTGGACCTCGTCGGCGAGCTTGGTCACCACACCACCCAGTGCCGTGCCGCGGACCTGGCGGGCCACCGTGCGGAGTGCCTTCGAGAGCTGGAGGCCCGCATCGAGCAGCGTGGCCAGGTGGCTGATCATGAGCACCACGTCGGTGGACCGGACGCGCCCCTTCGATCTGCCCAGCCGGCTGAGGAGGCCGGCGAGCGTCGTATGGCCCGCTGAGGGGGCGCGCGCCGGCGAGGCCGGCCGTGCCGCCGCATCGGGCTGCCATGCGCGGACGTCCGTGGTCATGCGCCGACCTCCACAGCGGCCACGGCCGCCTCAGCGTCCGCCTCCTCCCATACGAGCACGCGCTGGCGCACCTCGTGGAGCGACGTGTGGCCGGCCACGGCCCGCGCGATGCCTGCCTCGAGCAGGGTCTCCATCCCCTGGCGGAGAGCGAGAGCCTTGATCTCGGGCGCACTCGCCCGATCCTCCACCAGCCTCGCCACCTCGGGGCTGACCCGCAGCAGCTCGAACACCCCGCACCGCCCGCGATATCCCGTGCCGTAGCACTGGTCGCAGCCGGCGCCCAGCACGAGCTCGCTCGCCGCGAGCGTCTCCGCGTGTGGGCCGAACTCGGCGAGGAGCTCGTCGGGCGGGGTCCACGGCTGGCGGCAGTGCTCGCAGACCCGCCGCAGCAGGCGCTGGGCCACGATGCCGATGAGCGACGAGGACACCAGGAAGGGCTGGACGCCGAGCTGGACGAGGCGCGTCAGGGAGCCTGCCGCGTCGTTCGTGTGCAGGGTGCTGAGCAGCAGGTGGCCGGTGAGGGCGGCCTGAATGGAGATCTCGGCAGTCTCGCCATCGCGGATCTCGCCGACCATCACGATATCGGGGTCCTGCCGCAGGATGTACTTCAGCCCCCTGGCGAAGGTCATCCCCACCGTGGGGTTCACGCTGATCTGGTTCAACCCGTAGATCTCGTTCTCGACGGGGTCCTCGAGGGTCACGATGTTGATATCGGAGCTGTTGAGGTGGTTGAGCATGGCATAGAGGCTGGTGCTCTTGCCGCTGCCTGTGGGGCCGGTGACGAGGATCATGCCGTAGGGGTGGCCGAGGAAGCCGTCCACGATGGCGCGCTGTCGGGGCGAGAAGCCGAGCTTGTCGAGCTTGAAGCGCTCGGCGTCCTTCTCGAGGATGCGGATGACCACCTTCTCGCCGGAGACGGTGGGCATGGTGGAGACGCGCAGATCGTAGGTCTTCTGCTCGCCGGCGAACGATATGTGGCCGTCCTGTGGGTGGCGGCGCTCGGTGATATCGAGGTCGGCCATGACCTTGATGCGGCTCACGAGGGCGGGCTCGATGTGGTTCGGGATGACCATGTTGTCGTAGAGGACGCCGTCGATGCGATAGCGGACGCGCATCTCGGGGTGCTGGGGCTCGAGGTGGATGTCGCTGGCGCTGCTGGCGATGCCGGCGGAGAAGATCGAGTTGACCAGCCGCACGACCGGCGCGTCCTCGGGCTCGATGGCCTCGGCGGCCACGAGCTCGGCGCTCTCCGCGCGGTCCCCTGCCCTGAGCTCGTCGAGGCGCATGTCGACGATCGTCTGGCGCGCCAGCACCTGCTGGTCGAAGCACTGGTCGATCGCCCTCAGGATCGCGGCGGGAGAGCCGACCGATGGCTCGACCTCGTAGCCCGTGATCAGCTCGATCTCGCTCGTCACCCACAGGTCGTCCGGCTGAGCCATGGCGACGTGGAGGGTGCCGCCCTCCACCCGGTATGGCACGACCACGCACTTGCGGCACAGCTCCTCGGGCAGGAGCAGCGCCACCTGCGGGTCGATGGCCTCGTCCTCGAGGGCGACGAACGGCACGCCGTGCTGCTCTGCCAGCGCGCGGCCCAGATCGGTCTGCCGCACGATGCCCATCCGCAGGAGCACCTCGCCGAGCAGACCCTGCTCATCGCGCTGGATGGACAGCGCTTCGTCCAACTGCTCGGGGGTCAGCACCCCCTGCTGGATCAGCAGTTCGCCGAGCCGTCTCTTCGCCATCGCCTCATCCGTTGCTGGTTGCGTGTCCGCCCGCCGCCGTCGCGCTGCGGCCGCCGCGGCTCAGCCGCGGGGCCTGGCGCTCAGGTTCTGCACGACCTTCTGCTGGAGGACGATGGGGTCGTAGGGCTTGACCACGTAGTCCACGGCGCCGGAGTTGAAGGCGCGTGTCACGTCCTTCGCCTCCGCCTTGGCCGTGAGCATTACCACGGGGATGTGCTCGGTCGCCTCGTGCTGCTTGAGGCGGCTGCACACCTGGAAGCCGTCGAGCTCCGGCATCATCACGTCCAGCAGCACCAGGTCCGGCTGCTCCTTGCTGGCCACTGCGAGCGCCTCGCGCCCGTCGCCGGCCTGGAGCACGTCGAAGCCGTACTGCCGAAGGCGGAACTCGATCATCTCCCGCACCCGCGGCTCGTCGTCCACCACCAGGATGCGTTTGCTCTCCATCGGCGCACCTCCGTGCTTCTCGTCAGCCGACGTCGGCGACCGCGCGTGCCGCGCAGGCACCTTCGCCGGAGCCCCCCCATTCGGTGTCGCTGGCCAGCGGCGTCACGTTCCTGCCCGCCGCTGCCAGTAGCTCCTCCGCCGTCTCCCCATCCACAGGGTAGCTGGCCACGCCCAGGGACAGCTCGCAGCGCGCGCATGGCTCCGGCAGTGTGGCCAGCAGCCGCGCCATCTCGAACACCGCGCGCCCCGCCACACGCAGAGCGCCCTCCCCGTCCACGTCGTGCAACACGAGCGTCGCCGAGCCGCCGTTGAAGACGACGGCGTCGCTCGGCCGCAGGCTCTCCGCCACGCATTCCTCGATGAGCGGGAGCTGGACCAGCCCGCGGCTCGTCGTCCACTCCCACGGCCCGCCGTCCTCGCGCGCCAGCCGCACCTCGGCCAGCGACAGTGGCGCGCCGACCGCGCGGGCCAGCTTCAGCGAGTCGGCCACCTGCCCGAGCAGCCAGCGCTGGCTCCGGCGGTAGTCCTCGGGCACGCGCAGCCGGAAGCAGCTCCCCCGCCCCGCCTCGCTGTCCACAGCCAGGGACCCGCCGTGCTGCTCGGCGATCTCGCGGACGATCGACAGGCCGATGCCCAGGCCGCTGCCGCCGCGGCTGTGCGTGCCGCCCCCTCCCCCGCGGCGGGTGATGCGCGCGGCCGCCTCGGGCGGCAGGCCGGGGCCCGTGTCGCGGACCCACAGTTCCACCAGCGGCTCGCCGTCCTCGCCGAGTGCCGCGCGAGCGCCGACGCGGACACGGCCCCCGGCTGGCGTGTACTTCACGGCGTTGCCTACCAGGTTGTCGAGCGCCTGGATCAGCAGATCCCTGTCCGCATGGCAGCACAAGCCTGGATCGGCCTCCCCGGCGGCCAGGTCCACGCCCTGCGCCGCCGCGGCTGATGCGAAGGCCTGCACAGCGGCACCGATTAGCTCGGCGGGGCGGATGTCGCGGGCCGTCACGCGCACGCGGCCAGCGGAAAGTCGGTTGGCCGCCACCATGTCGTCGCTCAGGCGCGCCATCCTGTCCGCATCCTCGCGCACGCCGTCGAGCAGCCGCTGCTGCATTGGGGTGAGCTGTCCCGCCGCGCCTTCCGCCACGAGCGACAGGCCCTCCCGCAGGGAGGTCAGCGCGTTGCGCAGCTCGTGGGCGAAGACCGACAGCGGGTCCGAGCGGCCGGCCAGCCGCCAGTCCGGCGCCGGCCCACGCTCGACCAGCAGATGCACCCGCACGGCGCCGTCCGACAGCTCCCCGCGGGTCAGAGTGCCCTGGAGCCAGCCGAACTCGGGATGCTCCAGCGTCACTTTGCGCCGCAAAACCATGCCCTCGGCGTGGTCGCGCAGCAGGTCGGCCAGAGGCATCCGCTGCCCTTCGCAGCACACCGTGGCCGCCTGCACGTCGTCGAGGCCCAGCAGCACGCGGGCCGCGTTGTTCGCAGCCAGCACGCCGCCAGAGCCATCCGCCACAACCACGCCGCTGGGCAGTAGCTCGAGCGCCAGGGTCATCGGGTCGGTCAGCTCGTCCATAAGCTCTTCGGCCCCAAGACTTTCGGCGGCTCCGCTGCGAAACGCCCAGACCTGCCCTCCGCGCGCGGGAGGCCCTCTGTGACCTCGCAGGCGAAGCGCATGTGCAACTCCCGTGCCAACCCACCCTCAAACGCCCCCAGATCGCTTTGTCGCCGCCGTAAGAGAATGCAGGAAAGGAGGTTACGGCCTTTCCCCAACCCGCGGCGGCCCGCTCTGCCACAGAGCAGTTCTTACCCCTCGGCTGGAACCTCTTGCACCGGTGCGCAATTCAGATCGCTTGATCTGCGGCACCGCATGTGGGACGATGGGGCAGGCGCTGAGCCTGCTCAACGGAGAGTGCCATGGCACGCCGCGCGCTCACTCTTATCGAACTGCTGGAGGCCATAGCTGTCATCGCGACCCCCGCCGCCCTCACCTGGGCAGGCGCGCCGCCGCTGGCCGGCCACTTCGCTGACGAGCCGGCCGACTCCCTCATCCGCAAGCTCGAGCCCGGCCCGGCCCCCGAGCTCCCCGCAGGCCTCGCCGTCCGCCAGCAGCGGCGGTGGCTGCCCGGCCTCCGCCTCGTGCTCATCGACGGCACTCTCACCCACACGGGCAAGGCGCCCGCAGAGGCCAGGAGCGTCCCCGTCGCCTCGTGGGCCTTCCGCGTCGCCGACGACCAGGACAGCGCCCGATACCGCCCCCTGACGTGGCGGAACGACCAGTGGTATGGCTCGGCCTACTGGACCGGCCCGGACTGGACTCGCGTGGGCAAGGACTGGCATCATCCGGGGACGAACACCCCCGCCGTCCGCCGCTTCACCTGCCCCCGCGACGGGAAGGTCACTGTCAGCGGCCGCGTCTGCAAGGCGCACGTCGATCCCAAGACCGACGGCGTCCGCCTCGAGATCCGCCACGGCGCGAAGACGGTCTGGCAGGCGGAGATCGACGGCGGCGACGCCCAGGGCGTCGAGCCGAAGCTCACCCTCGACGTCCGCAGGGGCGACGCCCTGCGCTTCGTCGTGCACAAGCGCAGGCTCATCTACTGCGACACCACCCATTGGGACCCCGTCGTCGCCTATGCTGACGGCGAGCAGTTCATCGCCTCGAAGAGCTTCGCGGCGAGGAAGCAGGGCGCCGGCGGCTGGTCCTACGAGATGGAGGGCGGCGCCGGGGGGAAGGCCAGCCTGCCGACCCTCCGCGCGCTCGACACGGGCTTCGCGCTGCGTGAGGAGACCCTGGCGGCCGGCAGGGCCGTCGAGCTGTCGGCGGCGGACGCTCTGCCGCTCTTCGTGCTCGCCGACGGCCGCGAGGCCAGCGGCATCGTCCTC